>JBMOPR010000397.1:0-2136 GCA_049323075.1 Pseudomonadota bacterium | reverse complement strand
TCAGATAGGTGACATAGGCGCCCAGGATCATGAATTCGCCGTGCGCCATGTTGATCACGCCCATCTGGCCGAAAATGATCGCAAGTCCCAGTGCCATCAGAACAAAAACGGAAAACAAAATGAGTCCGGCAAATGCCTGCATCGCGAAGATGGATGTCAGTTCTGCCATGCTGTAGTCGGCGAACATTGAGGCCTCCTGAGACCGGTGGTAATGGAGTGGTGCTGTGCTACGTACTGTTCGGTATTCACTTCATTCAGGTGGTAACCGCAGGGTTCGCAGCAGGTCCGGATCGGATTCAGGACACGCCACAAGTACATCCCTGTAGGCTCGACAGCGGCCATCCATGGCCGCTGACGTTCCTGAATCCGATCCGGCCCTGCTGCTCCTTGCCGCCTTCTGACTTCAGTTCACTGATAACCTTCCGGGAACGGATCGGGCTCCATCAGCTCCTTGGTCTCGTACACCACCTTGTACTGCCCATCCATCTGTGCATGTCCGATACGGGTTTTCGACCACAGGTGATGATTCGGGTGAATCTTCACGTAACCTTCCGGCGCGGTAGTCAGTTCGATACCCGGTGACGCAGCCTTGATCTTGTCGATATCAAACGACCCGGCTTTTTCCACGGCCGCCTTCCACAGCCACGGGCCCAGATACGCCGCCTGCGTCACGTCGCCGATCACAATGTCCTTGCCCCATTTCGACTTGAACGCTTCAACAAATTTCTTGTTGTTTTCGTTGTCCAGGCTCTGGAAGTATTTCATCGACGCATAGGCACCCACCATGTTTTCGCCACCGATTCCCAGGATCTCGTCCTCGGTCACCGAAATGGTCAGCACCAGTGGTTTTTCCTTGGTCATGTCGATACCGGCGGCTTTCAGCTGTTTGTAGAACGCCACGTTGGAACCACCCACCACAATCGCGTAGATGACATCGGGCTTCTTCAGCTTGATCTTGTTGATCACCGAGTTGAACTGCGTGTGGCCCAGCGGGTAATACTCTTCACCCACCACTTTCAGCCCCAGCTTCTCGATATGCTTGCGTGCGATCTTGTTGGAGGTGCGCGGCCAGATATAGTCGGAACCCAGCAGGTAAAACGATTTCGCGCCTTTCTCCTTCACCACCCAGTCGATGCCGGCGAGGATCTGCTGCGTGGCTTCCTGGCCGGTGTAAATCACGTTGGGCGATTCTTCCAGACCTTCATAGAACGTCGGGTAATACAGCATGCCGTTGTATTGCTCGAACACCGGCAACACCGCTTTGCGCGACGCGGACGTCCAGCAGCCGAACACCGCTGCCACCTTGTCGTTCACCAGCAGCTTTTTTGATTTCTCGGCGAAGGTCGGCCAGTCGCTGGCGCCGTCTTCCTGGATGAATTCAATCTTGCGACCCAGCACGCCCCCCATGGCGTTGATCTGGTCGATGGCGAGCTTTTCCGCCTGCACCGATCCGGTTTCGCTGATCGCCATGGTGCCGGTGACGGAATGCAGAATGCCCACTTTCACGGTGCTGTCGGTCACCGCCAGACCGGTGGTGTTCACCTCGGCAGTGGACGGCGCAGCCAATGCCGCGTGGCTGAGCAGCATGGCGGCAGGCAAGGCCAGCATGCCCTGTAGTATCCGTCGCCGCAGCGACGAGTGGGTTTTGTTGGAGCCAGGGAATTTTGTCAGCATGGTACAACCTCTCAGGCAATCGATCGGAATGGGACACCGTGTGTCGGGACCGAGTATTGATTGCCTGACTGCGCGCGCCAATTCGGGAAATGCCCCAGGGCATTGCAGCGAACTACGTCAAATGACGCATAGGGCTGGCAGGGTGGACGGGGTATTTTGCGCAGGTGGCCGGCCTTTTCATTAACCGGCTTTGGCTGGTATGCAACTTGCGTCATTGTTCCAGTCAGGCCAATCCGGAAGCCCAGCTGAAGTAGACCCGAACCCGACCATGACCGCTCGCCAGCAGATTTTTCGCGTCCGCCGCAACTACAACCAGTGGGTGGCCAACCAGACCCTGGAGGATTACGCCCTGCGTTTTACCGCCAAGCGGGCGCGGCGCTGGTCGCTGGCGCGGGTGGCGAACACCGCGCTGGGGGCGATTTCTTTTCTGGCGCTGGAAGCCATCGGCGGCGCGGTCACCCT
>JBMOPR010000396.1:0-2140 GCA_049323075.1 Pseudomonadota bacterium | reverse complement strand
CGGCGCAACTGCTGGGCTTTGAAGGCATCTGCGAGAACTCGCTGGACGGCGTGAGCGACCGTGACTTCGCCATTGAATTTGCGGCGGCGTCGGCACTGATCATGACGCACCTGTCGCGCTATTCCGAGGAGCTGGTGCTGTGGGCTTCGGCGCAGTTCAATTTCGTCGATCTGCCGGACCGGTTCTGCACCGGCTCGTCGATCATGCCGCAGAAGAAAAATCCCGACGTGCCGGAACTGGTGCGCGGCAAGACTGGCCGCGTCAATGGCCACCTGATTTCACTGCTGACGCTGATGAAATCCCAGTGCCTGGCGTACAACAAGGACAATCAGGAAGACAAGGAACCGCTGTTCGACACCGTGGAAACCGTGCTGAACTGTCTGCGTGCCTATGCCGACATGATGCCGGCGCTGCAGGTGAAGAAAGACAACATGCGCGAAGCGGCACGACGCGGCTTTTCCACTGCCACCGACCTGGCGGACTATCTGGTGAAGAAAGGCGTGGCATTCCGCGATTCCCACGAGATCGTCGGCAAGGCAGTAGGTTATGGCGTGGCGCAGAAGAAGGATCTGGCGGACATGTCGCTGGCGGAATTGCAGCAGTTCAGTCCGATCATTACCGATGATGTTTTTGCGGTACTGACGCTGGAAGGTTCGGTGAATGCGCGCAATCATCTGGGTGGCACGGCGCCGGCACAGGTGAAGTCGGCAGTGCAACGGGCGAAGGCGAAGCTGGCGGAGCGGAAGTAACGGGAAGCACTGAATTCCTTCAGAATGCTTCCACACAACGACAAGGCGCGGGCGGCTGCACTGCTGGCCGCCGCACCTTGGCCCAGCCAGTTTCACCAGCGTGCATTGATCGCATCCAGCCACTGGCGATACGCATCAATCGCTTGAGACTTGATAAAGGTGGTGTGCGCGGTGAAACCATGCAGCCAGCCTTTCCTGACAACGGGTTCCACCTGCAATACGCCCATCAACGGATCATAGACACCGTTCACAGGCATGCCCGGAACATCAGCCAGTACCGGCGGATTCAACTGCAACCCGGCAATTCCTGCCAGTGAAAACGTCGACGCATTGGTGGCAACGGTATCGTCCAGGCCATACTGGATGAACAACGGTTTCGTCTCGCGATTGTACGACTCGGCCCGCATGCCTCCCTCGACCATGTCGACGACATGCTGCGTCAACATGGCCTGAAACGCGGTTTCGCCGGCAGTAAATTCACGCGAGATCAGGTTTTTGAAGCCAAGGCCCCAGAATGATGAATGCGTCATGATGCGCGCAATCCCAGTACCCGACACCTGCAGATAGACGCCATCCACCCGGTCGTCGAATGCGGCAAAACCGCTCCCCAACACGCCACCCAGCGAAGTACCGGAATATAAAATCCGTGACGTGTCGATGTCGGGAATACCATCACCGGAACGGCCCCAGATTTTCTTCGGCAACATGTCGATTGTATGCAGCTGTTTTTCAATCATGGACGTCAGGCCATGCAGGTCAAACGCGGATTGCATCACCATGCCGAGCGCGCGCGGAAGCCGGTCGGTACGCAACACCTGGAATACGCTGTAGCCATCAATGCTTATGCGCGAACCATGATTGGGCTGATCGATTGCCAGCGTCGCAATGCCATGCCGGGCATTTTGCCGGTGCACAAAAATCGAGGTGTACCGGTTGGCGGTGATGCCATGGCCGTAGATCATGACGGGCGCGGAGGCTTTCCTGGCGCTGCGCGGCAGATACAGATCAAACGGAATCCATTGCGCATTGGCCTGGGCATCGTTGTTGACGTTTACCAGCCCGTCTTCGCCGCGGAAATCCGGCAGCAACACCCTGCCTTTCACCTTGGCGGCAACATGCCCCTTGCGGTAATAAAGGGTGCGGACGATTTCAATCGGGTAATCAAAATCGGAGATGGCTGCCTGGCCGCGCTCATGCTCGCCCAGTACCGACTCTGCACTGGCAATGGTGTATTCCGTTGCCGTTACCACCGATTGCGCGGCGATATCATTGTGTTCCAGCAGCTGCCACGCGGCTTCACTCAACTCGCGGGCAGGCGCGGCATAGTCATCCGGGACCGCTGCGTTATCGGGCATCGATATCACGATCACGATGCGCCCACCGAACGGATA
>JBMOPR010000395.1:0-2153 GCA_049323075.1 Pseudomonadota bacterium | reverse complement strand
GCCATCGTGCGCTTTGCCAATGAACACAAGCTGGGACTGGTGCCTTCAGGCGGCAGAACCGGGCTGTCGGCGGCGGCGGTGGCGGCCAATGGTGAAGTGGTGGTGGCGTTCGATTTGATGAACAAGGTGCTGGACTTCAACGCCACCGACCGCACCGCGCGTTGCCAGGCCGGCGTGGTCACCGAGCAGCTGCAGCAGTTCGCCGAGGAGCAGGGCCTGTATTATCCGGTGGATTTTGCCTCGGCCGGTTCCAGCCAGCTGGGCGGCAACATTTCCACCAACGCTGGCGGCATCAAGGTGATCCGTTACGGCATGACCCGCGACTGGGTGGCGGGCCTGAAAGTGGTGACGGGCAAGGGCGACATCCTCGACCTGAATGCCGACCTGATCAAGAACGCCACCGGCTATGATTTCCGCCATCTGTTCATCGGTGCTGAAGGCACGCTGGGCTTTATCGTGGAAGCCACCATGAAGCTGGCGCGGGCGCCGAAAAATCTCACCGTGATGGTGCTGGGCGTGCCGGAGTTCCGCGCCATCATGCAGGTGCTGAATGCCTTCCAGAGCAAAATCGATCTCACCGCGTTTGAATTCTTTTCCGAAAAGGCCGTGCAGCTGGTGACGGCGCATCACAAGGTGCCGCGCCCGTTCGACACCGCCACGCCCTATTACGCGCTGCTGGAATTCGAAGCGGTGAGCGACGGCGTGATGGAAGAGGCCATGGCGCTGTTCGAATCCTGCGTGGAAAACGGCTGGGCCAGCGACGGCGTGATCAGTCAGAGCGAGACGCAGGCGGCGGCATTGTGGCGGCTGCGCGAAGGCATCAGCGAAACCCTGGCGCCGTTCATTCCCTACAAGAATGACATTTCGGTGGTGGTGTCGAAGGTGCCGGATTTTCTGGAAGACATCGACGCGATCGTCGGTCCGCAGTATCCGGATTTCGAGATCGTGTGGTTCGGCCATATCGGCGACGGCAACCTGCACCTGAATATCCTGAAGCCGCAGGCGCTGTCGAAAGAGGAATTTTTCAAGCGCTGCGAAACCGTAAACACGCAGGTGTTCGAGACGGTGCAGAAATACAACGGCAGCGTGTCGGCCGAGCATGGTGTGGGTCTGACCAAGAAGCCGTACCTGCATTACACCCGCAGTGCCGCCGAGATCGGTTACATGAAAGCGGTGAAGCAGGTGTTCGATCCCAACAATGTGATGAATCCCGGCAAGGTATTTGACCTGTGAGCTATCAGCATATTCTGGATGGCAAAACCCTGGACCTGCCGGTGGGCAAGGTGGTGTGTGTCGGCCGCAATTACGCCGAGCATGCGAAGGAACTGAACAATCCGGTGCCCACGTCGCCGATCCTGTTTATCAAACCGTCCACGGCGCTGGTGCGGCTGGAAGGTGGTTTTGAAATTCCGCACGACCAGGGCGAGTGCCACCACGAACTGGAAATGTCGGTACTGATCGGCAAGCCGCTGAAAAATGCGGAAGTCGCAACGGTGAAAGCCGCTATTCTGGGTTACGGCATTGGCCTGGACCTGACCTTGCGGGATCTGCAGAACAGGCTGAAGGAAAAATCCCATCCGTGGGAAGTGGCGAAAGCCTTTGACGGCGCCTGCCCGCTGACGGCGTTTGTGGCGGCGGAAAAAATCGGCGGGCCGGAACAGGCCGATATTGCGTTGAGAGTGAACGGTGCGGTGCGGCAAACAGGCAATACGTCCGACATGATCACACCGGTGTTCGCATTGATTGCCTTCATGAGCCGGCATTTCACCCTGCTGCCCGGCGATGTGATCATGACGGGTACGCCGGCGGGTGTGGCGGCGCTGCATGCCGGTGATCAGTTGCAGGTGACGCTCGGGACAGTGCTGTCGTGTACTGCAACGGTCGCCTGATGTTCTGCGCCCGCATGCAACGTTTGCTTCGCTGCCTGTTGCTGCTGCCAGTGCTGTTCTGGCTGGCCGCCTGCGCCACTTCCACGCAGATCATCCACAACGAAAAGGCCAGCGTCCAGCAGGCGGATTACCGGCGCTACAACACGGTGTATTTCATCAAGCCCAAGTCGGACCCCCGCAACGTGGCGCCGCGCATCATCGATGAGTTTCGGGCAATGAAGTACGACGTGGTGGTGGCGGATCAGGAACAGTCGATGGCCGGTT
>JBMOPR010000394.1:0-2155 GCA_049323075.1 Pseudomonadota bacterium | reverse complement strand
AACCTGTGGCGCTGAGAACCACCGGATGGTGGTTACGATAAATGCGGGGCCGCGTTAGCGACCCCGAATCAGCCGCTTCGAGCGGCTCACACAATTAAAGCCCCCGGCTTTGCCGGGGGATATTTACAGACAGCGATCGGGCCAGCCTTCCCCGCCGCGGCGGGACGGGTCAGCAAATCGGGAATCAGGCGGTATTTTGAGTGTTCTTTCATGGCAAATTCTGGCATTGTTAGCGGGCCCCGTCAGCATGCAAACGGGCGCACCGGATTGCAATAGGAGTCAACTATGAATAAGCGTTTGGTCGTGCCGCTTCTTGGCACGCTGTTTTTGTCGGCCTGTAATTTCGTGAAGCTGGCACCCAATGCAGCTGACGTGCTGGTACTGAAGCCTTACCAGGCGCGGGAATGTGAACAGCTGCGCCGCACCACCAGCCAGGTGATGAGCAAGGTCTGGTTTGTCAGCCGCAATGAGGACAGCATGGCGGAGGAACTGACCATCCTGGCCAAGAACACGGCGGTGGAAATCGGTGGCAACGCAGTGGTGCCGGATTCTGCGATTGCGGAAGGCAAGCAGCGCTTCATCATCTACAACTGTCCGCACATGCGTTGATGGTGTGGTGTTCGTGAGCCGAAAAAAAAGCCGCTGATCCCAGCGGCTTTTTTGTGCCTGTCCGGCGAGCGGGGTGTGGTGGGCGTTCACAGGCGCGAGGCGATGCGCTCGCGGGCCTGAGCCATCAGCTGCTCTTCGCTGCTGGCTTCCTCCACCGGGATGGGCGGGTGGATGATGATGTCCACTGTGCCCGGAAACAGGTTCAGGGTTTTCGCCGGCAGGATGTCGTGGGAGCCGTTGATGGTGACCGGCAGAAGCGGCAGGCCCAGTTCCTTCGCCAGCTTGAACGCCCCTTTCTTGAACGGCAGCAGCCGGCCATCCAGGCTGCGGGTGCCTTCCGGGAAAAAGAATATCGAGGTGCCGTTCTGCAGTTGCTGCTTGGCGGCGTCGATGGAATCCTGCGCCTTGCGATGATTGGAGCGGTCAATGTAAACGTGGCCCAGCTTTTCGCAGGCCAGGCCCAGTACCGGTACCTTGCGCAGTTCGATTTTCATCACCCAGCGGATCTCGATACCCAGCCAGCCATAAATAGCCAGGATGTCAAAGTGGCTCTGATGATTGGCCACCACCACGTAGGACTGGTTGCGGTCCACGTTTTCACTGCCTTGCACCCGTACCCGCGCGGGGGCCGCCAGGGCATTGATGCGGGCCCACAGTACCGGCAGAGGCCGAGCCAGCCGGGGCATGCCCAGCGACACCAGCAGGATGATCAACCCGCCCAGCAAATTGGTGGCAATCACGATTACGGGCAGGAAAATCAATACTTTGTATGGTTGATACAGCAGGTAGGCCAGGTTGCGCGACCACGCCTGGGCGTCGGGTCCGGGCGACTGTGTGTGCAAGGGGACATCCCTCCTGATAGGGCTTGTTGGCGTGGTCCAATTTTAGGGGATGTGACTATATGATGACAGCGGGCACCCGGCCGATTGTTGTTTCGGAACGTTTCCGTTGGCGTAATGGGAAGGCAACCGTATCTGGATTTTGGAAGGTGGTGTGGACATGGTGTTTCGACCCTTGAGGGCTTGTGCCGTGCTGCTGGCATGCTGGCTGCTGCCGGCATATGCCGTGGCGGATTGCGCGCAGTTGCCGGCGGACGCCCGCGTTGGCAATGCCGGCTGTCTGGTGGTGCGATCCGGGGCAGTGCTGATGGTGCAGCAGCGCCTGAGCGGTGGCTGGGCGCTGCCTGGCGGTACCGCAGAAAATGGCGAGCGGGCCGCCTGTACGGCCGCGAGGGAAACCCGGGAAGAAACCGGTCTGACTGTTCAGGTGCAGCAGCACCTGCTAACACTAGATAACGGCTTCAACATTTTTCGTTGTAACTACACTGGTGAACAGGCGCCGGCGCCCCAGGACCGGATGGAGATCCGTGGCGTGGCCTGGCACGATGCCCGGCAGCGGGCGGCGCTGTCCTGGCGCTTCGACGCCCAGCGCGACCAGATCGAGGCGCTGATGCGTCAGCAGGAGGCAGCGCCTTCCACCCAACCGACTCCATAAAAGGCGAGCATGGACTTCAATAACAGCAAGGCCAAAGCAAGATCCCGCCTGC
>JBMOPR010000393.1:0-2165 GCA_049323075.1 Pseudomonadota bacterium | reverse complement strand
CAGCACCGCCATATTTGCCAGTGAGTGGCCCGCGCTTCTGGTCGGTGTGCTGGTCCTGGCTGCCGGTGCGTGGGTACGGGTGAAGGCCATACGGGATTTGCGGGAACAGTTCACGCCCAATGTGGTGATCCTGTCGGACCACAAACTGTTGTGCGACGGTATATACCGGTATATGCGGCACCCGGGTTATTCCGGCGCACTGGTCTGCTATCTGGGCATGGGGATGATGCTGAATAACTGGCTGAGCCTGATGGCGATGGCGCTGCTGCTGATTCCTGTGTATCTCTACCGCATTAAAGTGGAAGAAAAAGCGTTGATCGATACCTTCGGCGACCAGTATGTGGACTACTGCCGGCGCACCCGGCGCCTGATCCCCGGTGTTTACTGAGCTGTTGTGTTTGCTGAACGGTTGCATTTACTGATCAGTTGGGCGGTTCTGTCTTTGCCGCTGAATTTCATAAGGACTTTTTACAAGGTGAGTTTGTGCTGAAATCCACCCGCTGCAAAACCGGGATAGAAATTGCCGATATTGCGACCTGCGATTTCCAGTCGCTTGAGCGTGTCAGCAATGCCGAACTGTTTGCGCGTCTCGGCAAAGGTGAGTCTGGACGACTCGTACGCTTCATTGAGCAGGGTATGGGTATCCGCCAGCGCTATTTCTGTCCCGCCGGCAATAATTCCCTGGACCTTGCGCGCAGTGCGCTGCAGCAGCTGGTGGAACGCAACCCGGCGCTGGTGGACGAAGCGGAATTTTTTATTCTGGCCGGCATTTCCAATCCGATGCCAGTGACCACCACCAGCGCGTTGCTGGCCGGTGAATTCGGATTTAGGAATGTCAGCTGCTGGGATATCAAATCCGGCTGTTCCACCGGCGTGCTGGCACTCATCCAGGCGCAGCAGTGGATCGAGTCCGGCGCGCGCACGGGCGTTATCGTTTGCACCGAAACGCTGAGCAAGTTTGCCAATCCTGATGTTCTTCAGATGAGTGCCGCCATCGGTGACGGTGCGGTGGCCATGCAGGTCACTGCTTCAGAACGCTGGCGCGTGCGCGGCGTGGTGCACGGCACCGATCCCAGTCTGATCCGATCCATGATCGTGAAGGGGGAATTTCCCGTTCGTATCGATCAGTATGATCCGGCGCAGTATTTCTTTTCCTTTGAACAGAAGCCGGAAGGCATCGAGGCCATCGGCCATTACTGGGTCCAGTCGTTACGGGATCTGCTTGCGGTTTCAGGCGTCGATCCGGATCAGGTGAAGCACTACATTGCTCACCAGGTGGACGCCGCCAAAAACGCGGCGGTTGCCGCTGCCTGCCGGATCAATGATGCCGCGGTGGCGAAGAACTTTGCCGACTTCGGCAATATGGGTTGCCCAACGGTGTTCATCAATTACCACCAGTGGATCAACCGGCCAGGACATGCGTTCAATTCAGGTGACTGTCTTGTTCTTCACGCGGTGGGTGGTGGCGTGTCGTGGGCAGGAATCTGCCTGGAGCGTCTGTCTGCCGGCGATTGAAACGAACCCGAATTTCACCATCCTGCGCCAGTAGATGCTGTTCAATCCTGGCACGGATGTCGCCATATTGAATGATGCCTTCGATGTGGCCGCCGTCGATCATGTCTTTCAGATCCGCTGTCTGGGTGGCGGACACTTCCAGCCATTGCGCGCCCAGTCGAGCTGATCCCGACAGCAATTGCGTGATGATGCTCTCGTGCATGACGCCCATGTGGGCGCCCTCCAGTGCGTACACGGCTTCGCCGCCGAAAAACTTGGGGATTGCGATTACAGATGCACCGCCATAGGAACGGTTGATCACGAAACCCATTTTCGGATACGGATACTCGATGATTTTTTGCGAAGCCGAAATCAGCTTCTCGATAATCTGGCGGTTGTTGCCGTCCATGCGCGGGTCGGCACCCGGTGTGTCCACCATGCTCGCCACCGGCAGGCGCAGAAGTTCGAACAGGTTCAGCGCGTCTTCCACCAGGCCCAGGGAGCGGGCGCGGATCATGTTGTTGGCATTGTCCGGCGGATTGATCAGCAATCCCACGGGCTTGCCGTCGATCACGCCGATGTAGGCCCGGATGCGCTCGTCGTACTGGCGAAACACCTCGACGAAATCATCGCAGATGCCCGCAATGAACCGGTCGGTGGCATCCAGTGTC
>JBMOPR010000392.1:0-2170 GCA_049323075.1 Pseudomonadota bacterium | reverse complement strand
GGACGGCATGTGCACTTGATGCTGGAAAATGAAAACAATGGCAGCAGTCATCTGGAAAAATGGTTTGATGCCCAGTGGAATGACGATGGACACAACGTGCTGCACGTTCTGCTGACCGGCGAGAGCGAGGGCCACTATCAGGATTTCATCCAGGCGCCTGCGGCCAGGCTGGCGCGCTGCCTGGCCGACGGCTTCATCTACCAAGGAGAGCTGTCGCCGCGCCTGGGCAGGCCCCGTGGCACACCCAGCGCCCACCTGCCTCCGCATGCGTTCATTCTGTTCCTGCAGAATCACGACCAGATCGGCAACCGCGCGTTTGGCGAGCGTCTGCAGACACTGGCAGAAGCCGACGCACTGCGTGCCGCTATCACGCTGCAGTTGCTGTCACCCCAGATTCCGCTGCTGTTCATGGGGGAGGAAACCGGGTGCCGCACACCTTTCCTCTATTTCACGGATTTCGGGCCCGACCTGGCGGCCGCCGTGCGCAAAGGTCGGCAGCAGGAATTTGCAGAGCTGCCGGCGTTTGCGGATCCAGCGGTGCGCGAACAGATTCCAGATCCCAACGCCGTCACCACGTTCCTTTCCTCCATACCGGAAATCGAAGACCCGGAGCAAAGCGCTTGCTATCTGCTGTTCTATCGAACCCTGCTGATGCTCAGACGAAAGCACATCATTCCTGGAATGCCGGGTTGCCACAGCCTGGGTGCCATGCAATTGGGGAAACTCGCCGTCGCGGCGCAATGGCGCATGGGCAACGGCGGCCTGCTGATAGTCATTTCCAATTTCAGCCAGCAGTCCCTGGACATCGACAGGCTCCTGACACAAGGCGAGTTGATAGCCGACAGCCGGGCCCTCTGGAATCCTCAGTGCACCGAACGGGAATCCGGTTGTCTGCCCGGCCATACGACGCGGGTATACCTGCAACAACGCAGCCAGTTCACATGAATACGCCACGTGCCACCTATCGACTCCAGCTGAACTCGCAATTCACATTTGCAGACGCCAGCGCACAGGTCGCCTATCTGTCGCGGCTCGGGATCAGTCACGTCTATCTGAGCCCGGTGTTGACCGCTCGCAGCGGATCAACCCACGGCTACGATGTCATCGACTACGGCACGGTCAATCCGGAACTGGGCGGCGAACACGGATTACGGACGCTGGTCGCAGCATTGCGGGCCCATGAGATGGGAGTGATCGTTGACATCGTACCCAATCACATGGCGGTAGGTGGTAACGACAACGCACTCTGGTCTGATCTGCTGGAATGGGGCCGCGCCAGCCGCTATGCGCATTTTTTCGATATTGACTGGGATGTACCCGATCCCGCGCTCACCAACCGCATTCTTGCGCCGTTTCTCGGTGAAACGTACGGCGAAGCGCTGACCGGCGGAAAATTACGTTTCGGCTTTGACACCGTGCAAGGCCGCTTTCACATAGATTATTATGAGCACCGGTTTCCGCTGGCCGCGATGCACTACGCATCGCTGCTGCGGCTGGGTGGCGAGGCTCTGAGAGCGCTGCAAAGCCGATTCCGCGCCGTATTCGCCTCGGGACATGGAGGGCATCGCGACCGCTTCATGGCGTCCTGCGCCGACCTCGCGCAGCAGTATGCCGACGACCATGCCATCCGTGCGGCCGTCGATCAGTTGTTGCGCTGGTTTGATCCGCAAACGGCAACAGGGCAGCGGCTGCTGCACCAGTTGCTGGAACGACAGCACTACCGGCTATCCAACTGGCGCACGGCCGCAGATGAAATCAACTGGCGTCGCTTTTTCGATATCATCCAGTTGGCGGGCGTTCGCATCCAGGAACCCGCTGCATTCGAACTGGTGCATTCCACCATATTCCGCCTGTACGCCGAAGGCCTGATCGATGGCATCCGCATCGATCATATCGACGGCCTGGCCGATCCCCGCACTTACTGCAGACGGATCCACAAGCGATTGCGCCAGCTGTCCCGACTACGTCCGCCGGAGGCACCGGGCGGTCCTGCGTATGTTGTTGTGGAAAAGATTTTGGCGCCGGAAGAACGACTGCCGCGGGAATGGCAGGTTGACGGCACCACCGGCTACAGCTTCATGAATGATGTGTCCGCCATGCTTCACGACCCCAAAGGCGAGCCACCCCTGACCGAACTCTGGACGCATCTGAGCGGTCGCTTATCTGATTT
>JBMOPR010000391.1:0-2179 GCA_049323075.1 Pseudomonadota bacterium | reverse complement strand
CCAGGTCTTCCATAAGGCGCTGCTGGATTCCGCCCAGGGTAGCGCTGGCCAGCTGGCAGCCGGTGCAGGCGCCGCTGAGCTTGACGTAGACATTCTTGCCATCCACATCCACCAGCTCCACGTCGCCGTGATCGCGCTGCAGGTTGGGACGGATGGCTTCCAGTACCATTTCGATACGGCGGATGCGTTGCACGTTGGTAAGTTTGCTGGCGGAGGGCGCTGAGGCCGCTGGTGCTGCTGCAGTAGTTGCCTGAGCGGCCACTTTCGCCGGAGCCGGCTCCTCTTTCGGTTTCACCGGAACCACTTTTTTCTGTTTGGCTTTCACCGGTGCCGGTACGAACACTTCGCCGCGTTCGGCCATCATTTCGGTCAGGATGGATTCGATTTTTTCATGGCAGGATGAGCAACCGCCGCCAGCCTTGGTGTAGTTGGTGACATCTTCCACCGACGACAGGTTGTTGGCCTTCACGGTGTCACGCACCATCACTTCGTCGATGGCGAAGCATTTGCACACCAGCGCGCCTTCCTCGTGATCGTCTTCCAGGATTTCGCCACGGTAGTCGGCGATGGCGGCACGCAGCGCCTCGCGGCCCATCACCGAGCAGTGCATTTTTTCCGGCGGCAGGCCATCGAGAAAATCAGCGATGTCCTGGTTGGTGATCTGCAGCGCCTGATCCAGCGTCATGCCTTTCACCATTTCGGTGAGAGCGGACGAGGATGCAATGGCGGAACCGCAACCGAAGGTCTGAAAGCCTGCGTCCAGAATGATTTCGGTGGCAGGATCGACCTTGAGCGTCAGGCGCAACGCGTCGCCGCAACTGATGGAACCCACGTCGCCGGTGGCATTGGCTTCCGCCACTGCGCCGGCATTCTTCGGATTGTAGAAGTGCTCTTTGACTTTTTCAGAATAATCCCACATGACGATGCTCCACTGTGTCGGGCTGCGACGGATTAGGTTCAGCAGGTGAAAGATTTGCCGCAGCCGCAGCTGCCGGTGGCGTTGGGGTTTTCGAATTTGAAGCCGCTGCCTTCCATGCTTTCCACAAAGTCGACAGTGACGCCCTGCAACATGCCCGCGCTGTTTTCGTCGATCACCAGTGTGACGTCGCCGCACTGCACGGCCTGATCGTTATCGGCCAGGCTCTCTTCCAGCCGCATGGCGTATTTGAATCCGGAGCAGCCACCGCCTTCCACGCGAATGCGCAGACCGGCGACGGGTTTATTGGCGCTGGTGATGAAACGGGATACGGCTTCCACGGCTTTGTCCGTCAGCGAAATCATGAGTACACCCCTCTTGTTCGGAAAAACGGTTGCGGAAATGGATTTCTGGAACTTGTCTGAAGGGGTTTTTGCAATCGATATGCCACGGCGGAATATCGATTTAAAGGTATGTTTTTGAAGGGATTTATTTTTTCATGGAGGGCGTCGCGGCTGTCACAAACAATACTGGTGCCAGGGTTTGTCGCGTTTGCTACATCAGAACTGCAGCAGATGGTACTGCACCGGGCCGGCGAACAGGCGCGTGCCACCGCCTTCGGCCACCACAGGCCAGAGGGCGTCGGCATCGCACACTTTTATGCCGGCCAGATAATTCACGCCGAACCCGCGCCACTCTTCCAGCCAGGGCAGGCTGGGGCCCATCAGTACCACCTGGGCATGACGTGATAACTGCAACAGACGCGGCAGGGTTTTGTTGGCAATGCTGCTGGCGGTGATGAAGACCCAGTCCGCTTCCGGCAGCTCGTATTCCGCGGCGGTGTCCGGCAGATCCATCCCCTGCGGGCGGCGTTCGATACAGCGGAAATCAATACCGGACCACAACGCATCGAGACCGGGATAGCGCCCGATCACCGCGACCCGCTGTTGTTGTACCTGCGACGTGAAATGTTCGAATACCCGCAAATGTCCCGGCGCGTCGCCTTGCAATAAGGTGGCGGCCGCCAGCAACGGATTGTCGTGATTAATGACGGCGTTGGCAGTGGCCAGCGCAACCGCCGCTTCGGCCGGCTCCCAACGGGAGAGCCAGCCAACCAGGTCGGCAGCCGAACGGCCGCGCAAGGTGCCCGACCACGGCAAAGTGCGCGGCACATCCACCGGACTGAAACTCAGGCCAATGCCCTGCACTTCCACCGCGGTCCAGTTAAGTCCCATTTGCACCTGTCGCACCGGAGCGGCAATG
>JBMOPR010000390.1:0-2179 GCA_049323075.1 Pseudomonadota bacterium | reverse complement strand
CGGCAGTTTCAGATGGCCGCCTTCGCCGCGCATGGCCTCGGTGATCAGGAAGTTGCCTGCCTGCGGGTGATACAGGCAGGTGGGGTGAAACTGGTTGAACTCCATGTTGCCCACCCGGCAACCGGCGCGCCAGGCCATGGCAATGCCGTCGCCGGTGGCCACGTCCGGATTGGACGTATAAAGGTAAGCCTTGCTGGCTCCGCCGGTGGCCAGCAGCACGAAGCGTGCCTCGTGTACTTCCACGTGGCCGGTCTCGTTATTCAGTACATAGGCGCCCAGCGCGCGGTTGCCCGGCAGACCCAGTTTCTGGGTAGTGATCACATCCACCGCCACCCGCGATTCAAACAGCGCCACGCCGGGCTGCTTGCGCACCTGCTCGATCAGGGTGCTGGAGATGGCGAAGCCGGTGGCGTCCGCTGCATGGATCACCCGCCGGTGACTGTGGCCGCCTTCCCGGGTCAGGTGGTATTCCATCTGGCCGTTGTCCTGTTCCTCCGTAGTGAACCCAACGCCCTGCTGGATCAGCCAGCGGATCGCATCCGGGCCGTTTTCCACCGTCATGCGCACCGCATCCTCGTGGCACAGGCCGGCGCCGGCAATCAGGGTGTCCTCGATGTGGGCGGCTACCGAATCCCCTTCATCCAGCACCGCCGCCACGCCACCCTGGGCATAGTAGGTGTTGGCGGCCGTCAGCGGACCCTTGCTCAGCACCCCGATGCGCGCGAAGGGTGCCAGGTGCAGGGCGGCAGTCAGGCCGGCAGCACCGCTGCCGATGATCAGGATGTCGTGCTGGAATCGGGTCATTGGGTTGTCCACAACAAAGGGGTGCCCTGTTCAAGGCTGGGTCAGGGCTACGCAGGAAACGGTTATCGTATTGTTTTGACTTGGCGGTATTATACAGCCGGATTGTCATAATCGCTCGAATCGAGGTGTGCCGGGCACAAATGGCTGGAACTTTTGCAGGCAGCTCCGGTCTTTATGAACACTGCCGCTCGCGTTGTTTGCGAGGGCCTGGATGGGGAGTTTTGTTGAATGGCTGAGCGACATCCCGATCAGCTGTTGGTGGAACGTGTTCAGAATGGTGACAAAAGGGCGTTTGACCTTCTGGTAAAGAAATACCAGCACAGGGTGATCGCAGTCGTAAGCCGCTTTGTGCGTGACCCGGACGAAGCAATGGATGTGACACAGGATGCCTTTCTCAAGGCATATCGGGCACTAGCCAATTTTCGCGGCGAAAGTGCGTTTTACACCTGGATCTATCGCATTGCTGTCAATACAGCGAAGAATTATCTGGTGTCGCGGGGGCGGCGTCCGCCGGACTCCGACATCGACGTGGGTGAGGCCGAGCAGTTTGCGAGTAGCGAAGCGCTGCACGAATTCGCCAGCCCCGAACAGGAAATGATGAAAGACCAGCTGGAAAAGGTCGTGTTCGAGGCGCTGAGGGAGTTACCCGACGATTTGCGCACTGCGGTAACACTGCGCGAGTTCGATGGTCTCAGTTACGAGGAAATAGCGGAAGTCATGGATTGTCCGGTGGGCACGGTGCGTTCGCGGATCTTCCGTGGCCGCGAGGCCATCGACAAGAAAATTGAAATGATGAACGTTTGACAGTTTGCAGTCGGTGGTAGCGCAGGCTTCACTGATTGTTGGCGCAATATCTCCAGGCAGGTGAGAAAGATGAACGAGCGAAATCTGGAAGAACTGTCCGCCCTGATGGACGGTGAAACCTCGGAGCTGGAGGTCCGGCGGGTGTTGAAAAACATCGAGCAGGATCAGGCCATGTGCCAGAAATGGGCGCGATACCAGATGGTGAGCGCCGTGCTGAAAGGTGAGACGCGGGGCCAGACTGCCCAATGGCAACAGGTGGACCTGTCGGCGCGGATATCCCGGGCGCTGGAGGACGAACCTGCCCTTAGTGGTATCGAACCGGTGGCAGCTCCAGCCAGACGTTTGGCGGATGTGCTGCTAAAACCGTTTGCCAACGTAGCGGTGGCGGCCTCCGTGTCGGCGGCAGTGATTCTGGGTTGGCAAAGTGTCAACCAGCAGCCGGTGACTGCCGCCGGGCCGGTCGCAATGACGCCGGGCGTGTCCGGCGCCGTGGTGGCGTCCGCACCCGTGGCAACCGGCCTGATGCCAGTTGCGCAGACCAGCGGTTCCTACCGTCCCGCTACTGTTGCCA
>JBMOPR010000389.1:0-2189 GCA_049323075.1 Pseudomonadota bacterium | reverse complement strand
CTCCAGCACGATCCAGAGCGCCATCAGCAGCATGGGGATTTCCAGTTTCTCCCCCCAATACAGTGCCCGCGCATTTTCCTGGGGATGCACGCCGCCGAATCCCAGCAGTACATCAACGTTCTTCTTGGCCATTCCTGTCCACACCGCTCAGCAAAAAGGAAGGCGCTACTATAACAGAGGTCCCAAGGATTCCATCTTGACTGCGGGCAACAACGCGACGTCAGAGTTCGAAGCGGATACCCTGCGCCAGCGGGATGTCAGTGCCATAGTTGATGGTGTTGGTGCTGCGGCGCATATAGTTTTTCCAGGCATCCGATCCGGATTCCCGCCCGCCGCCGGTATCCTTCTCGCCGCCAAACGCGCCGCCAATTTCCGCGCCAGAGGTACCGATATTGACGTTGGCAATGCCGCAATCCGATCCGGTCACCGCCAGAAACTGCTCCGCCTCCCGCAGGTCATTGGTGAAAATCGCCGACGACAATCCCTGCGGCACATTGTTGTGCCAGTCCAGCGCCTGGCGCAGGTCGAGAAACCGCACCACATACAGCAACGGCGCGAAAGTTTCCTGCTGCAGGATCTCGGCATCCGGCGCAATGGCGATCACGGCAGGATTCACGTAATAACCGCCGCCGGGTACATCCGCCTTGAGCCGGTCACCGCCATACAACAAGTGCCCACCCTGGGCCTGCGCCGCCTTGATTGCCTGCTGGAAGCGGGTAAATGATCCCTTGTCGATGAGCGGACCACACAGCATCTGCTCGTCGCGGGGATCGCCGATGCGCAAGGTTTTCAGTGCCGCGATCAGTTTGGTTTCGAAATAATTGGCAATGGATTCGTGCAAAAACAACCGGCGCAGACTGGTACAGCGCTGGCCGCTGGTGCCAACGAACGAAAAGGTCACACCTTTCAGGGCCAGATCCAGATCCGCTTTCTTCGACACGATGATGCCGTTGTTGCCGCCCAGCTCCAGCAAACTGCGGCCCAGCCGCGCCGCCACCGTCTGCGCCACACTGCGCCCCATCGCCACCGAACCGGTCGCCGACACCAGCGCCACCTGCGGATGCGCTGCCAGCGCCTCACCCACGTCCGCGCCACCAACAATCACGCTGGACAGCGATTCAAACGGGTCCATGCCGCAGGTTTTCACCGCTTCCTGCAACAGTTGCTGGCAGGCCAGCGCGCACAACGGCGTTTTCTCCGACGGCTTCCACACCAGCGTATTGCCACACACCAGCGCCAGCGTTGCATTCCACGCCCACACGGCCATGGGAAAATTGAAGGCGGTGATGATGCCGACCACGCCCAGCGGATGCCACTGCTCCATCATCCGGTGCTGGGGCCGCTCGCTGGCAATGGTCAACCCCGTGAGCTGGCGCGACAGGCCCACCGCGAAATCGCAGATGTCGATCAGCTCCTGCACCTCACCCAGGGCTTCCTGCATCGTCTTGCCCGCTTCCAGCACGATGAAACGGGCCAGATAGGTTTTGCATTCGCGCGCAATCTCGCCCATCACCCGCACCAGCTCGCCACGCCGGGGCGCCGGCAATTGGCGCCAGTCCATGAAACAGTGCTGGGCTTCGCTCACCAGCGCATTGATTTTGTCGGGGGACGCATAACCGATCTTCGCCAGACTGCTGCCATCGATGGGTGAATTCACATTCTGCTGCTGCGGGGTGAATCCCATCCGGCTGCCGCAGGCCCAGGCGGGAAACGCCTGATCGGCGTGCCAGAATTCTGCCAATTCCTGAATCGCTGCATTCCATACCATGTTGTTGTTCTCCTGTGTGTGCCTTCAGGCATGCACGATCGGTTCCGCCGTTTTGTAGACTTCGCCAAATTCGGTGGCCAGAAAATCCGACAGGCGCACATCTTCCTGCCGCACGAATCCCTGTTGCGGCACGCGGCCCGCAAAAAACAGGTCCACCACGGCACACAGACTGGATGCCGTCGTCAGCTGGATCGAACTCCAGCTCTCGCCGTGAAATTTTTTGTGGTAAATCTTGCGCGCATCCGTCATCTGCTCGAACTGGCCATTGCGCCAGCCCTGCACCGAGGCAAAGGTCAGCACCACATCCTGCCGCGTCATGGGCACGGCTTCTTCCAGAATGGACTTCAGCATCGCGCGTTTGTGCCCGTCGCCCAGCTGCAGTTCGCGGATCAGAAACTGCATCAGGTACTGATGGCCGCGA
>JBMOPR010000388.1:0-2198 GCA_049323075.1 Pseudomonadota bacterium | reverse complement strand
ACATCTATCGCCAGCGCCTCAGCCTGCTACTGGGCAACGGTTTTTTCGGCCTGGTGCTGGTGCTGGTGCTGCTGAGCCTGTTTCTGGAATTCAAGCTGGCATTCTGGGTGGCGATGGGCATTCCCACCTCGTTTCTGGGTGCCTTCCTGTTCCTGCCGGGCATGGACGTGTCCATCAACATGATTTCCATGTTCGCGTTCATCATCGCCCTGGGCATCGTGGTGGATGACGCCATCATCGTCGGTGAAAACATTTACGAATACCGCCAGCGCGGCATGGATCTGGTAGAGGCGTCGATTCAGGGCGCCCGCGAAATGGCCGTGCCGGTGGCCTTCAGTATCATCACCAATATCATCACTTTTTTCCCCTTGTCGCTGATGCCTGGCGGCTTTGGCAAATTCTGGGCGGTGATTCCACTGGTGGTGGGCACGGTGTTCCTGATCTCCTGGTTCGAGGCGTTGCTGATCCTGCCCGGACACATTGCCTATACCCGGCAGGAACCCCGCTATCGCTGGAGCGCATGGTTGCACGCGCTGCAGCAACGGTTCAGTGAAGGTTTCATGCGCTTCATCGAACGCACCTATGGTCCGTTTATCCTGCTGGCGATCCGGCATCGCTATCTGGTGGTGGCGATCAGCATTGCGCTGCTGATGCTGGTGCTGAGCGTGCCGCTGAGCGGGCGCATGGGATTCATCCTGATGCCCAAGGTGGAAGCGGATTCCTCTTCGGCCACTGCCGTGATGCCGGTGGGCACGGCGGACGAAAAAATGCAGGCGGTGCGCGAGCATCTGGTGCGCAGCGTGGAAACCGTGCTGGCGCAGGCGCCCGGCGGAAACATGAGCAAGGGTGTGTTTGCGCTGGTGACGGAGAACACCATCGACATTCGCGCCTATCTGCCGCCACCGGAAGAGCGCACGCTGAGTACGGCGGAAGTGACCAACCGCTGGCGCGAAATGGCCGGCGATATTCCCGGCGCCGAATATGTGCGCTTCGAATCCGATCGCGGTGGACCGGGCCGGGGCGCGGCCATCACGGTGGAGCTGCGGCATCAGGACATTGACATGCTCAACCGGGCCAGTGTGGCGCTGGCGAATGAGCTGGGCGAGTTCAGCACCACCCGCGACATCGACGATGGCTACACGCCGGGCAAGCAGCAGCTGGATTTCCGGCTGACACCCGAGGCGCGCAGTGCCGGGCTCACCGCCAGTGAAATCGGCGCGCAGGTGCGCAATGCCTTTTACGGCGCCGAGGCCCTGCGCCAGCAGCGTGGGCGCAATGAGGTCAAGGTGATGGTGAAGTTGCCGGAAGCTGAGCGCCAGCATCTGCACGATGTGGAAACCCTCCTGCTGCAGACAGCAGCGGGTGGCTCCATACCGCTGAACCAGGCTGCCACCATTGAATACGGCCGGGCCTTCACGCTCATCAACCGCCGTAATGGCCAGCGCGCCATCAACGTCACCGCCAATGTGGAGCCGCAAAGCGCAAGCAATCAGGTGCTGGCCGCGTTATCGGATGAAGTACTGCCGCAGCTGCAGAAAGATTACCCGGGTCTGACCTTCAGCTTCGAGGGCCACCAGGCCGACATGCGCGACGCGCTGATGAGTTTTCTGCAAAGCGTGTCGGTGACGCTGCTGGCGATGTACATCCTGCTGGCCATTCCGTTCCGCAGTTACAGCCAGCCGGCCATCGTGATGCTGGCGATTCCATTCGGTGTGGTGGGTGCAATCCTGGGCCATATGATGATGGGCTTCAGCATCAGCCTGATCAGCATCATGGGTATCATCGCGCTGGCGGGGGTGGCGGTGAACGATTCGCTGGTCATGATCGATTACGCCAACAGCCGTCGCGCCGAGGGTGTCGGCGCACTGGAGGCCATCGCGCAATCCGGTGTGCGCCGCTTCCGCCCCATCATGCTCACCACCGTGACCACCTTTGGCGGGCTGGCGCCGATGATTTTCGAAACCTCGCGCCAGGCCCAGTTCATCATTCCCATGGCGATTTCGCTGGGATACGGCATCCTGTTTTCCACCGCCATCATGCTGGTGCTGATTCCCTGCCTGTACATGGTGATCGAGGACGCGCGGCGGCGCTTTTTGCCGGCTGCGGCGCTTGAATCACACGGCGGAAGTGGCGATACTTCGACGTCCGTCGAATTGAACCGCGTGCCTTGAGCGTGCCACGGGCATAATCGCAGGCCA
>JBMOPR010000387.1:0-2200 GCA_049323075.1 Pseudomonadota bacterium | reverse complement strand
GTGGCGGACTGGACGCCTTGCTGACGCTGCTGGCAGCGTTGTCACCCGAATATTGCCTGCCCCTGCTGGTGGTGTTGCACCAGAGAGCCAACCGGGAAAGTGGAGTGCCCGCCATGCTGGCGCGACATACCCATTTGCAGGTTCTGGAGGTGGAAGACAAGTTGTCGATTTCGTCGGGTCACCTGTATGTGGCGCCACCGAATTATCATGTGTTGATAGAAAAAGAGAAGTTATTGTCCTTGAGTATCGAGCCGCCTGTGAATTACTGCCGACCCTCCATTGACGTCACGCTGGATTCCGCCGCGTTCGTCTATCGAGAGCGGCTTGTCGCGTGCGTGCTCAGCGGTGCAAACCAGGACGGCGCGGACGGCGCGCGCGAAGTCAAGCGTCGCGGTGGCCGCGTGTTTGTGCAGGATACCGCAGAGGCGCAGGTGTCGACGATGCCCCAGGCAGTAGCGGCGGCGGTCAGTGTCGATGGCATGTTGTCGATGGGCGGCATGGCAGCAATGCTGAACCGCATGAACCGGTCGGAGTGCGCAACATGAAGCAGAATATTCTGATCGTGGACGATCAACGCCCCAATCTGGTGGCGCTGGAAGCGACGCTTGCGGAGCTGGATATCAATATCATTGCCGCCACGTCGGGCCCTGAAGCCCTGTCGATTCTGCTCAAGCAGAATGTGGCGCTTGTGCTGCTGGATGTGCAGATGCCTGGCATGGATGGTTTCGAAGTGGCAGGTCTGATGCGGCAGCGCGGCAAGACCCGACACACGCCCATCATTTTCCTCACTGCCATCAACAAGGAAGACAGCTACCTGTTCAAGGGTTATGAGAGCGGCGGCGTCGATTTCATATTCAAACCCTATGATCCTTTTGTTCTCATCAGCAAGGTGCGCATTTTTCTTGAGCTGGATCTGCGCCGGCAGCAGCTTGAAGAAGCACTCAACAAGCTCAAGCAGCTCAAAACCAGCAATGAAATCCTGCTGCGGTCCGTGGGTGAAGGCATCATCGGTGTCGCCGCCAACGGCGTTATCAGTTTCGTCAATCCGGCCGCTGAAATTGTACTGGGCTGTGTCGCGACCGATCTGATCGGGCAACCGGTTTACAAATCGGTCATCGTGTCCGCACAGCAAGTGGACCAGAAAGGCTGGGAGGATTCGAAGATCTACAAGTTCTGTTCCCAGGGCCAGGCCTATCACACCGATGTGGCTGTGTTCCGCACCTTTGCGAACCGCATGTTGCCGGTGGAATACACTGCGAGCCCCACGCACCTGCCCAATGGCGGTTTCGATGGCGTGGTCATCGTGTTCAAGGACATCACCGAGCGCAAGAAGATCGAGGAAAAGCTCAATTACATGGCGCAGTACGACGCGCTGACCGGGCTTGGCAACCGCAATCTGTTCGGCTCGGCGCTGAACAACGCGATTACCTTCAGCAAGCACAGTGGCCAGTCCTTTGCCCTGCTGTTCATGGATCTGGATCGTTTCAAGCAGGTCAATGACACGCTGGGTCATCATGCGGGCGACCAGTTGCTGAAGGAGGTGGCGCTGCGCGTAAGCGATTGCATCCGGGACACCGACATACTGTGCCGTCTGGGCGGCGACGAATTCACCATCATCATCAACGGCAAGGCGGCGGAACCGGCGTCGCTGCGGGTTTCCGAAAAACTGATTGGCGCACTGTCACGTCCATTCGAAATTTTTGGTCAGGAAATTTACGTGGGTGCCAGTATTGGAATTGTCTATTTCCCGGGAATGGGTGAGGACGCTCATGAACTAATAAAAAACGCCGACATGGCCATGTACCAGGCCAAGCACGAAGGGCGCAATCGTTTCCGGGTGTTCGAGCAGGGCATGAGGGCGCAGATCGAGGAATCCATGGCGCTGGAGCTGGAATTGCGCCGTGCAACCGATACCATGGATTTTTTCCTGCACTACCAGCCCAAGATCGACATGCACAGCGGCGCGATCGTGGGGCTCGAGGCATTGATACGCTGGCGCATTGGCGAACGGATGATTTCACCCGCCGTCTTCATTCCCGTGGCGGAGGAGACAGGCCTGATCGGCAGCATCGGGCGCTGGGTGTTCGAAACCGCCTGCACACAGGTGCGTGCCTGGCATGACGCATTCGATCTGCCGGAAGGATTCCGTGTCTCCGTCAATATGTCGGTGCAGCAGCTGCAGGACCCGAATCTGGTGCAT
>JBMOPR010000386.1:0-2200 GCA_049323075.1 Pseudomonadota bacterium | reverse complement strand
CTGTATCCTCCGGTTTCATTTTTCAATTGTAGCCAGAAAACGGGAATTTCATGCCTCTGAGCTGTCCTTATAGTGTTCGTATTCGCTTGATTGCTGTGGTTTAATGCGCGCCATGTACAGACCTGTCCCCCTTTTTATCGGTTTACGTTACACCCGCGCCAAGCGGCGTAATCATTTCATTTCCTTCATATCGCTGACGTCGATCCTGGGGTTGACCCTGGGTGTGGCCGTGCTGATCGTGGTGCTGTCCGTCATGAACGGCTTCGACCGCGAACTGCAGCGCCGCATCCTGGGCATGGTGCCCCAGGCCAGCGTGCTGGGTTATCGGCCGCTTGACGACTGGCAGGCACTGGTGGAGAAAGCCCGCGCCCATGAGGGAGTGGAGGCTGCCGCCCCGTTCATCCAGCTGCAGGGCCTGCTCAGCAACAAGGGCGTGGTGGACAGTGCCTTCATTACCGGGGTCGAGCCGGACTATGAAAAGGATGTGTCGATCCTGCCCCAGCACATGGATGCGGGCAGCCTGAACGATCTGAAACCCGGCGACTTCAATATCATTCTGGGCAGCGCCCTGGCGCGCAAGCTGGGTCTGGCGCTGGGTGACAAGGTAACCCTGGTATTGCCCGAGGCGGCGATCACGCCCGCCGGCATCGTGCCCCGTTTCAAGCGTTTCACCCTGATCGGCGTGTTCCATGTGGGCGCCGAGCTGGACGGCATGGTGGGCTTCGTTCACATCGAAGACGCCGCCCGGCTGGCCAGAATGAAAGGCGAAGTGGAAGGTGTTCGGCTGCGGGTGAAGGATCTGTTCCAGGCGGGCGCCATTTCCTGGGATCTGGCCAATGCCGAGCAGGGCAAGTATTACGCCTCTGACTGGACCCGCACCCACGGCACCCTGTTCAACGCCATCAAGATGGAAAAAACCATGATGGCCCTGCTGCTGATGCTGATCGTGGCGGTGGCGGCGTTCAACATTGTGTCGAGCCTGGTGATGGTGGTCACGGACAAGAAAGCGGACATCGCGATCCTGCGTACCCTGGGTGCCTCGCCGGGCACCATTATGGGTGTGTTCATGGTGCAGGGCTGCGTGATCGGAGTGTTTGGCACCCTGGCGGGGATGGCGCTGGGCATTGCCATCGCCCTCAACATCAGCGACTTTTTCAACTGGCTGGAGAAGGTTACCCACACCAAGCTGATGGCCCAGTACTTTGTGAATTACCTGCCATCGGAACTGCGCTGGGAAAACGTGGTGTTCATTGCCGGCATGGGCTTCCTGATGAGTTTCCTTGCCACTCTTTACCCGGCGCTGAAAGCGTCAAAAGTGCAACCAGCGGAGGCCCTGCGCTATGAATAATGCCGTGCTGGAATGCCGCGATCTGGTAAAACATTTCGATGAGGGCCCGGAGCAGGTCCAGGTTCTCAAATCCGTCAATTTCCGCCTGGAAAGGGGTGAGCTGGTGGCGATCATCGGCAACTCCGGCTCCGGCAAGACCACGCTGCTGCACCTGCTGAGCGGGCTGGATGTGCCCTCGTCCGGCAGCGTGCTGATCAACGGCCGCGATTTCAGCTCCCTGAACGACAAGGAACGGGGCATTGTGCGCAACCGCAATATCGGTTTCGTCTACCAGTTCCATCATCTGTTGCCGGAATTCAGTGCGCTGGAAAACGTGTCCATGCCGCTGCTGCTGCGCAAGGAAGATTCCGTACCCACCGTGAAAAAGCGTGCGGCCGAGATGCTGGAACGGGTAGGGCTGGGGCATCGCGTATCCCACAAGCCGTCGGAGCTGTCCGGCGGTGAACGGCAGCGGGTGGCCATCGCCCGGGCGCTGGTGACCAAACCGGGCTGCGTGATGGCGGATGAGCCCACCGGAAATCTCGACGTGCATACCGCGCGGGAAATCCAGGGGCTGATGCACGAACTCAACCGCGACCTGCAGATCTCGTTCCTGATTGTCACCCACGATCTGGGTCTGGCACGCCAGGTGGGCAGGGTGGTGCGGATGGAAGACGGGCATTTGCTGGATGCGACCGCAGGCGATCTGGCCCTGAGCCCGTTGTAGGGCGCGTTAGTTGTTGTTGCTGCTGTCTCTTAAGGCGGGATAGTCGTTTTCTTTTACGACGCTTTCTGTTTACGGCGCTTTCTTTTTACGACGCAGTGCCCGCTGCCGGATATGGCTGATCACGCTCAGTCGCCACAACACGCGCA
>JBMOPR010000385.1:3930-19721 GCA_049323075.1 Pseudomonadota bacterium | reverse complement strand
CCCACCACCCGATCCGCTGGACGAGCTGGCGAAAAAAGTGTCGGCCACCAAGGACTGCGCCGCCCTGCAGAAAATGCAGGCCGAAGAAAAACTGCTGCAGGGGAACGATCCGCGCGCAATTGCCCTGAAACAGCAGATCGGCGCCACCCTGAACCGTGACTGCAAGGAGCAGCTGATCAAGCAGGCGAAAAACCTGTGCCCGGACCAGCGGCCCAAGGAACTGGCGCCGGAACTGATCATTGTGTTCGACGCGTCCGGCTCCATGGATTTCAGCCTCAATGCCAGCCGCGAGGAAATCATGCGGGCAGAGCAGATGCTGCGCGGCATGAGCAACGCCGGCCCCGGCGGCCAGATCCTGGGTGTGCTGGCGGGCATGGCGACGCTGGAGCACCTCCAGCGCGAACCCAAGCGCATCACCGCCGCCAAGCAGGCCACCACCGCCGTGGTGCAGCAGGTTCCCCGTGACGTGAACATTGGGCTGGTGATGATCGAGCGCTGCCCCGGTGCCCGCAGTGCCGGTTATTTTTCACCTGCGCAGCGCGGCAGCCTGATGGGGCAGCTGCAGGGAATCCGTCCGGTGGAAGGCACCCCGCTGGCCGACGGCGTGGCCCGTGCCGGGCAGATGCTGGACGGCGTCAACAAGGAATCGGTGATGCTGGTGGTGTCGGATGGCGAGGAAAGCTGCGGTCAGGATCCGTGTGCTGTCGGCAAGCAGCTGGCCCGCACCAAACCGCACCTCAAAATCAACGTGGTGGACATCATGGGCACCGGCGCCGGCAACTGCCTGGCCCAGGCCACCGGTGGCCGCGTATTCACGGCGAAGAATGTGAATGAACTGTCGGTGATGACGAACCAGGCGGCGCAGGATGTGCTGGGGCCACAGAACTGCAGGCCCTGATGGAAAGCGGATCGGCCGCTCCTGTCTGACAGGAGCGGACCGACGCTGAACAACAGAGGGGCTGAAAGTGGGGGCGGCTCAAATACGGGAACCCGTTACGAGTCCCCGCTGGATCATCCGTTCTCAGTAACTGCGCGCCGTGATCACACGGCCCCAGTAACTGTCGTGCGACGCGCGCCAGGCTTCCTCATGCAGCCAGCGCAGTGACTCCTTGTCCTTCGCCAGCATGCTGATTTCCTTGCCCGACAGGCTCTCCGGGCCGTCCTTCAGGCAGCGGCGACGCAACACAGCCAGCCGGCTCTGCTTCACGCCGCCGCGATGTCCGCGTGCCAGCGTGCAGTGCACGTGGTTCATCACCGGGTCCACTACCGCCTGCACGAAGGCCGAGCGCGGCAGCTGGGCATCGGTCACCGGCATGCGTTCCAGTTCATCCACCAGCTTGCTGCCATTCACTTCCTCGGGAATCCGCAGAAAGCCCCATTTTTCCAGCAGCAGGCCGATGCCGATCTTGCCGGTCAGCACGGAAATCGGTGCTGCCAGGATCAGCGGCAATGCCACCGGCAGCGACCAGTAAAAGAACATTTCGTCCAGCCAGTAGGCAAAACCGCTCCAGCCCAGCGCCAGGATCGTACCCGGTGCCTGGTTGACAATGGCGTCCCACCAGCGGGTTTCCTGGGTACGGTTCTGGCCGGCCCAGCTCAGGTTCAGGTTGAACAGCGCCTCGATCACATAGCGGGTGTGGGCGAGCATGCGGATTGGCGCCAGCAGGATCGACACCAGGATCTCCAGCAGCATGCCCCGCAGCAGCTGGAAGAATCCGCCGAACTTGCGGGTGCGGCCCCGGGTCATCAGTGCATCCAGAAAAGCCAGCACCTTGGGCACGAACAGTAATCCGATGGTGCTCGACGCCAGTGCCAGCGCCAGTTCCGGATGGAACTCCGGCCACACCGGGAACAGGCTGTACTCGGCGGGAAAATAGTTGATGGGCCACAGGATCAGGCGGGTGACCTCGAAGGTGGACAGCACCAGAAATGCCAGCCACAGCGGCGATGCGCAGTAGGACATCAGGCCATTCAGGAACGCCATGCGGTGGGCGAAACGCAGGCGGGGTTCGAACAGCAGCAGCCACAGGTGCTGGATGTTGCCCTTGGCCCAGCGCTTGTCGCGGGTCAGTTCGTCCACCACGGTGGGCGGCGATTCCTCGTAGGTGCCTTCCAGCGCCGGCTCCAGCCAGACTTCATGGCCGGCGCGGCCCATGTAGGCGGCTTCGACAAAATCATGGCTCAGGATCGGGCCGCCAAAAATGCCGGGGCCACCCAGGGTGCGCAGGCCGCAATGGCGCATGAACAGCTCTGTGCGGATGATGGCGTTGTGACCCCAGTAGGCGGCGTCACCCAGTTGCAGGGCGGCGAGTCCGGTGCTGAACAGCGGGCCATACAGCTGGTTGGAGAACTGCTGTACCCGGGCAAACAGGGATTTGCCATTGATCAGGCTGGGGCCGGTCTGCAGGATGCCCACATTGGGCTCGCGCTGCATCAGCTTCACCATTTTCACCAGGGTGTCGCCTTCCATCAGGCTGTCGGCGTCCAGCACAATGGTGTATTCGTAATTGCGGCCCCAGCGGCGCAGGAAATCGGCAATGTTGCCGCTTTTGTAGTGCATGTTCAGGGAGCGGCGGCGGTAGAACAGGTGGCCTTCGGCGCCCAGTTCCCGGCACAGCTGGTACCAGGTGGCCTGCTCCGACAGCCAGATATCCGGGTCACGGCTGTCCGACAGGATGAAAAAGTCGAAGTGCTCGCTTTGCCCTGTTGCCTGCAGTGAGCGGTACACGGCTCGCAGGCCACCCAGAGTGCGTTCGATGGGTTCGTTGTAGATGGGCATGACCACGGCGGTGCGCGCCATGGGTGTCTGGTCCAGAAATTTGCCGTGCCGGCGCAGCAGTGACAGGGAGTCGCCGCCGAAGCGACGCAGCACGAAGCCGTACAGTCCCAGCCAGAAGCCGATGGAGATCCAGGTGAAAAGAATGGCAAACAGTACCGCCAGGCTCAGTTCCAGCCAGTCACTGCCGTGGTAGGGCAAGACGAACAGCATGTACTGGGTGCCAATTGCAACCTGTCCCATTACCAGGGTGGTCAGAACCAGGCGGCGTATGGCGGCACGCCATTTCCAGCGGACTGGTTTGGCCTGCGTATCCGGTGCGCCGGTGTCGACAGCCGTGTTCATGCGTCACCGTAACCGATGCTGCCGCGATTGATGGGCGGCGCAAGCGGTGGCAGTTCCAGCTGGGGCAGGGTGAACTGCTGGGGCAATCTGGCCATTATCCAGGCGTACAGATCCTGTTCGTCTTCCTGTGCCAGGGCTTCCTCCACCAGCCGGAGTGCCGACATGGAGACATCCCGCGTTACCGGCATACCCAGGCTGCTCAGGTAGGCCAGCACCCGGCTCAGGATCTGTTCGCACTGTGTCTGACCCATTTTTACGTGTCCCCGGTTTCGGTGCTCAGTGTTCGATCCGGATGTCGTTGTCCGGCGGCAGGCGATAGGTCCAGGTTTCCGTCAGGGCGCGATCGCTTTCCTTCAGGTAAGCGCGCAGGTCCAGCGACTTGCCTGGCGCCGGTTTGGCCAGCATCGACAGACGCCAGGATTTGTTCTGGTCGTTGTATTCCACGAAGTGTTCCAGTACCTCGGTGCCGTCCAGGCCGGTCACGTCGCCTTGTACGGCAGCGCGGGGCGACAGCTTGTCCAGGCTGGCACCGGCGAAATCGACGATCAGGCGGTAGGCACCTTTCTTCTGGCCGCCGCCGATGATGTTGCCATCGCCCACGAAGGTGTTAATGGCGTGACCATTGTCCTGGTCTGCCAGTTCCGCACCGCCAAAGCTGATGTTGTAGCTGATGTGGTAGGGCAGATTGGGGGTAGGGGCGGATTCCGGAGTCCAGAACGCCACGATGTTGTCATTGGTTTCCATATTGGTGGGCAATTGCACCAGGACCACGTGGCCGGGGCCCCACTTGCCGTCCGGTTTCACCCAGGTGCTGGGGCGGATTTCGTAGCGCGCACCCAGATCGTGATAATCGTTGAAGCCGGTGTCCCGTTGCAGCAGGCCGAATCCGTACAGGTCATCAACGCGCAGGTAATCCATCTGCAGGTAGACCGGGTTGATCAGGGGGCGCCACAGCCACTCGCCATTGCCGTTGTGGATCAGCAGGCCGTCGGAATCATGCACCTGGTCGCGCCATTCGCCGCGGGGACGGGACGTGTTTTCACCGTAGTAGAACATGCTGGTCAGCGGTGCCACGCCCATCAGCTTGATGTTGTTGCGCGGGTAAAGCACAGCCTTCACGTCCACCGAGGTACGTTTGCCGGGCTTGATGTTGAACTGGTAGGCGCCTGCCAGGCTGGGGCCATCCAGCAGGCCGTATACCATCATCTGGTCGGAATTGGCGGCCGGGTGCACCAGCCAGAACTCCAGGAACGAGGGGAATTCCTCGCCGGTGGGCAGGCCGGTGTCGATGGCAATGCCCCGGGTGGAAATGCCCCAGCCGTTATCCTTGCCCACGCCGCGGAAGTAGCTGGCGCCGGCAAACACCAGGAACTGGTTCTGGATGTCGGGCTGGAAGAACGGGAAGGTCAGCTTCAGGCCGGCGTAGCCCAGGTCGGCAGGCACCAGCTTCTCCAGTTCGGGGTCTGTAAAGGTGAACAGGTCCTTCTTGAAGGGCAGGGGTTTGGCGCCCTGTCCATCGACGATATTGACCTTCACCGCGTGGCCATAGAACAGGCCCGGCGGCATCAACATTACCTGGAATTTGGATTTGCCCTGCTTCCACAGACTCTTGTCCGGGTTGAAGCGGATGTCCTGGTACTGGTCGTAGGTGAGTTCCCGCATGAAGCGCGGGATCGGCTCCGGCTCATGGTACGGTTGGGCAGCAAGATCGCGAGCCTTGTCGATAACTGTCTGAAAGCTAAATGTTTCAGCCGCCTGAGCGGAGATTACCGCAGTTGCCAGCAATACACATGCGAGAACTTTCAACATGAATCCATGACTCCATTGTCCGGGTTCAAAACATTGATTGGGCATTGACCGATACCCCCGCGACGTTCCGCACGACAGACCGCATTCTGCAAGGAATGTGTTCGAGACAAAGCCAGGAAATCATTGCGTTTTCACGTCGGGCGATCGTGATGATGCCGCTGGGGCGTTATTGCGCCGGCATTATCGCACAGGAAATTTCGGGAACAAATGCGCAGGGTTGTAAATATTTTATGAACAGTCCCTGCGCGGGCTCAGGCCACCAGCAGCTGCCGGGTTTCATCCAGCTGGATTTTCGCTTCCTCCAGAATCGCCGTCAGCTGGGTGAAGGGCAGTTCGCCTGGAAAAAGGCGGCGGAAAGCGGGCACTTTGTCCAGCTGGGCCGCTTTTTCCGCGCTGCCCATCAGTTGGTGCAGGTGGGCGACGATGACCAGGTCAGTGATGTCGGCACCGCCCTCATGCTGGTACCGCCAGTTTTCCGAGTGCTGGGTGGCATTGATCATTTCCTCGCTGAAGCTCCAGCGTTTGAGGATGACGCCGCCCAGTTCGGTTTTCAGTTCCTTGATGGTCTTTTCCAGCAACTGGGAATCGTTCACCAGGGTGTCGTATTGCTCGGCGTACATGAGGATGGGGACTGTGCCGATGTCATGCAGCAATCCAGCCAGCAGGCCCTGCTCCGGATCGACGCCCCGGGCGTGCTTGGCCAGCACGAAGCAGATGGCGGCAATTTCGATGCTGTGCTGCCAGAGGGCATCCATGCGTTTTTTCAGCACGTTCGACCTGGCCTTGAACAGCTCCTTGAGGGTGAAACTGGTGACCAGCTGCTTGGTGGTCTGCATGCCGAGGCGGACGATGGCCTGGGAACTGGTTTCAAATTCCTTGGTGCCGCGGAACAGGGGGCTGTTGGCGGCCTTGATCAGCTTGGCAGCGATCACCGGGTCGGTATTGACAGCCTGGGAAATCTTTTTGGCGCTGTTGGTGCCTTCGTCGATCAGGCGACGGATGCGCACGGCCACTTCCGGCAACGACGGCAGTATCAGCTTGTTGTTGCGCAGGTCGGCGTAGATATCCAGCAGCAGTTGTTTGTCTTCCGGCTGGTCCTCGCGCAGGGCCTTGCGGACCTCGTAACTGTCGGACGGCGCTTCCCGCAACAGGTTCTTCAGGTTTTCCAGATCCACCTTCAATACTGCCGCCGCCGAATGCGCCACCACATTCACCGGTCGTGGCCGCTGCCGCACCAGAGCTTTCAGCGCTTCCGGGCTGTTGGCCTGCAGGGTGCGCACCGGCTGGCCTTCCGGCGGGATCAGGTCCAGCTCCCCGGCGAGCAGGAAGTATTCCCAGCCATCGGTGTCGCCGGCGTCAATCAGCGGTTCCCCCGCCTTGAGTTTGAGGGATTCGCTGTTGTTCACCAGCATGATCAGTTGCTGGTCGCTGAGGTGTTTCAGGAACTCAAATTTCTTCAGTTCAGCGATGTCCATAGGGATTCTTCGGTCTGCTGTGCGGTGGGCGGCAAGGTTCGTTTATTAAGTATAGGAAGCGATTGGGGAAAGTAGGAATTTCGCGCCGGGAATGTGAGGCAGCCCGCAGCGGAACGCGGTTTGCGACCGTTGGTCGTGCCGGTGCGGAACTGACAGGTCTCCTGACACAAACGGCTACAAATCCTCACTTGTTTAGTCCTTGTGATGGTCCGCAGGTGCTTGTTTAAATGGGGTATTGGTTTCGGTGTTGTACCGGCCAAAAAAACAATAATACGGGCCAGCTGAAACCGAGGTACCTATGTACGGATTTCCCGAATTCAAGAATTTGGTCGATATGGCGTCGCAGCAGGCGGCGGAACGGCGCGATGCCACTGTTGCCACTTTCATCACCGACAATGGCCTTGTTGATAGCCGCATGTCCTTCTCCAATCTCGATGAGGATGCCCGTCGGATTGCGCTGGTGCTGGTGGAAAAGGGGCTTGCCGGCAGTAACCTGCTGCTGCTCTACACTCCGGGTCTGGATTATATTCGCGCCTTTTTTGGCTGCCTTTATGCCGGCTGCGTGCCGGTGCCGGCTTATCCTCCCGTGGGTGCGAAGGATCTGGTGCGGCTGCAGAAAGTCGCGCTGGACTGCAACGCAGGCGCCATTCTGTCGAACAGTACCCTGGCGCCCCTGATTGAAGCCTGGGTGACGAATCTTGGCCAGGGTGTCGAAATACCCTGCATCGCCACCGATAAGCTGAATGCATCCGCCAACATCAGCGGTTTCGTGCCGCACCAGGCCGGGCCGGATGACGTCGCTTTCCTGCAGTACACCTCCGGTTCCACCGGGCATCCCAAGGGCGTCATGGTGACCCATGGCAACCTGCTGGCGAACTTCAAACAGATCCTGTGCGGCTTTTTCCAGGGCAATGAAATGGTGGACGCGCTGGCGGACCTGCGCATTGCCATCTGGCTGCCGCCTTTCCACGACATGGGTTTGATCGGGGGTGTGCTGACGCCGATATTTGCGGGTGCCCATGTCTCCCTGATGTCGCCGCTCACCTTCCTCAAGCGCCCCTTGCTCTGGTTGCAGACCATTTCCGAGCAGAAGGCCCACGTCAGCGGCGGCCCCAACTTCGGTTACCAGTATTGCGCCCGCAAGGTAACGGAGGAGCAGGCGGAAACGCTGGACCTGTCCAGCTGGCAGGTGGCATTCAATGGTGCCGAGCCGATCCAGCTGGAGGCGCTCAACAGTTTTTCCGAGCGTTTCCGCGTCAGTGGTTTCAATCCCAAAGCCTTCCTGCCCTGTTACGGTCTGGCAGAGGCGAGCCTGTTCGTGGCCGGGTCGCCATCGGGGCGGGGCGCCCGGGTGCTGAAGGCCCAGCTGGACCAGATGGAAAAAGGCCGTTTTGCTGCGGCCGAGTCCGGTTATCAGGGCAAATGTGCCGAGCTGGTCAGTTCCGGTGTGCTGGCGGTGGGTACCGATGTGAAGATTGTGAATCCCCAGACCAAGCGGCCTTGCGCCGATGGTGAAGTGGGCGAGATCTGGGTGCAGGGCCCGTCCGTGGCGAAAGGTTACTGGGAGAAACCGCAGTTCTCTGCCGGCGTGTTCCAGGCCGTGATGGCGGGCGATGCCAGTGGCACCGAATACATGCGCACCGGCGACCTTGGCTTCCTGTGGCATGCAGAGCTGTTCGTCACTGGCCGCATCAAGGAAGTGATCATCATTGCGGGGCGTAACCTGTATCCGCAGGACATCGAGCTGACGCTGCAGGAGGCCAATCCGGCGTTCAAGCTGGGTGGCGGTGCGGCTTTTTCCGTGACCCACGACGGCAAGGAACAGCTGGTGATCCTGCAGGAAGTCAGCCGGGCGGCGGGGGATCAGGCGGATTACAAACTGCTGGCGGCGGAAGGTGCGCGGGCGGTGGCATCGCGGTACGGTGTGATGCCGATGGCGCTGGTGCTGGTGGCGGGCAGTTCGATTCCCAAAACATCCAGCGGCAAGCTGCAGCGCAGCGAAGCCCGGCAGATGTACAAGGAAGGCAATTTCGCCCCGCTGTATACCTGGCAACCGGGCGGCGGCAATCAGCGCAGAGCGGCAGTCGCCAGCCATTCCCATCTGGACGATCTGAATGTGGACTGGCAATCCGAACTGTATGCCGACGTGCAGGCCTGGGTGGCGGAGAAGCTGGATGTCGAGCCCCACCATATCGACCTGGACGTGACGTTCTCTGAGCTTGGAGTGGATTCCGTCGAGGCGGTGGAGCTGGTGGACCGGCTGCAGGACCGCATCGAACGCACCATTCCCGCCATCGAGTTGCTGCGCTACCCGACGGTGAAAGCACTGATCGACCATTTTTCGGCGGAACTGAGCCAGCGTGCGCTGGACAAGGTGCTGCGGGAAGAAGATGGTGAGGTTGTCGAGCAGGTGCTGGAGGAATAAGGGTTCAGGTCACCCGGCGGAAGCAGTGTCTGCTATTCCGCCGGGACTGTTTCAATCAGATCTTTATTTCAGGTACGGCCGCAGAATCTCGTGGCCGCGAATCTCTGCGTTCAGCACCGACATGAAGGTGTAGGCCCCCATGATCTTGCGCACCAGGAACATCAGTTCCCGGGGCGGTACCGTGAAGTGGCGGCTGGAGCCGGCGGCAGACATTCCCGCCTGCACGCTCAGGCGGGACGGCAGGTTACTGGCGCCCCAGCGGTATTCGCCCTTGGCAGTGAGCAGTTCCGGCGGAGGCGGGAACCTGTCCGGATCGGCGAAGGGGTCGATCGCCATGAAGCAGAGTTTGCTCAGGCTGCGCTTGGCGTTGTCTGGCGTGTCCGGTGCCACCATTTTCAGCGCTTCCAGGCTCTGGAACAGCAGCGCTTCATCGTGCAGGAAAGCGGCTTTCACCAGGGTGCGACCGGGATCGATGGTGTGGCTGGAAAATTCCCGCACCGCGCCGAAATCCAGCAGCACGATCCGGTCCGGAATGTCGGACCCGTTGCCCAGGCGCACAAAGTAGTTGCCGAAATTGGGATCGGTCTGCATTTCGCCCCACAGGAATACTTCCTTCCAGCACAGGTCCAGGGCGGCGGCGCAGATCGCATTGCGGCGTTCCTGCGACAGGGCCTTGGTCTGCGGGGAATCGATGTTCACGCCGGGCTCGTAAGCGGTGGCGATGACGTTGGCGGTGCAGAAGTCGGGGTAGATCTTGGGCACGATGAAGCGTGGATCGTCCTGCAGCCGTTCGCGGAACAGCGCGGTTTTTTCCGCTTCATGCACATAGTCCACTTCGCGGTGCATCATCTCGCGGATTTCGGCGAACCACTGCTGGAATTCCTCGGTGATGGGGACGATCTTCAGCATGCGGAGCAGGGCTTCCACGGCACCCAGATCGCTGTCCACTGCCTCGGCCACGCCGGGGTACTGGATCTTGAGGCAGATTTCCTCGCCGGTGGCCTTGATCACTGCGCGGTGCACCTGACCGATGGAGGCGCAGCCTAACGGCTCCTCGTCGATTTCCAGCAGGGCCAGTCTGGCCGCACCCAGTTCATCTTCGAGTTCTTCGTAAATGGTGGTCCATTCCAGCGCGGCGGTGTCGTCTTCCAGGGTGTGCAGGGCGTCGGTGACTTCCTGGGGCAGGAAGTGTTCGCCGTACAGGGCCATCATCTGGCCGATCTTGACGATGCTGCCCTTGAGCTTGCCGATTTCCTCGGCCAGGTAGAGCGCCTGTTTCGACAGGATTTCACTCTGGCGGCCGGCGCGGTCTTCCTTGCGGGTGAACAGGTTGCCGGCGGACTGGGCCGCCAGCAGGGTGCCGGCGACGAGGCCGGCCTTGGCCATGCTGAAGCGCCGTTCGAAGGCGCCGGTCTTGACGCGCTTGAGCGTGGTTTTGGGTTTGTCGGACATTCAACACCTTGAACTGCGGGAACGAAATTCCGGAATGGCAGGCGGCGATGTTAGCTCAATTCAGGTGCAAATACAGTCGTCCGGATGGTCATGGTGTGGCGCTTCAGGGTCAATCCTTGCCTCTGCTGGCGTGTTTTGCCAAGCTGGCGGGACTGTTTCTGGTAAGGAATTGTGTCGTGTCGGACGAGCAAGACGAAAAGGTGGTGGATCTGGCGGCCGCCAGGGCCCGGCTGGAACCGGTGCGCAAGGAGAAGGCGGCGAAGGAAATCCGCAAGCAGTTCCAGAAAGCCATGGGCTGGAACAGCTGGCCCAAGACCAAAAAGCCCGGGGGCAGCAAGGGGCCGGGCAAAGGCCCGGACGGCAGTGGGCCGTCCAAGGGCGGCGGCAAGCGCAAGAAGAAATAGGCAGCGTGCCTATTTCTGTTTCAGCACGGTTTTCAGCCCCAGTTGCGACAGGAAGGAATAGGCGCCCGGCAGGATGGCGTAGGACTTGGTGGTGATCTTGATGTCGCGGGGGAAGACGATCTTGGCCTTGTTGCTGGCCACTTCCTTCAGGATCGTGGTGACGGCTTTGGTGACCGGCACTTCCTTCACCGGCGAGCTGGCGTGCATTTTCTTCAGGTCGAAATCGCGGCTTTCGGTGGCGTTGACAATATTGGTGGTGATGATGCCCGGGCAGATGGCGCTGACCCGGACGTTGTAACGCCGCGCTTCCTCGCGCAGCGCCGTGCTCAGGCCGACCACCGCATGCTTTGTCATGCAATAGGCTGTCATCAGCGGGATCGGCATCAGTCCGGCCCCCGACGCGGTATTCACGATATGGCCGCTGCCCTGTTCGCACATGATTTTGTAGGCGATGTCGGTACCGTTCACCACACCCCTGATGTTGATGTCGATGATGCGGTCCCATTGCTCCGGCGCCATGTTTTTCACTTCACCGAAAATACAGATCCCGGCATTGTTGAACATGAAATCCAGTTTGCCGTGATCTTTCGCCACTGCCTGGATCAGTTGTTCGCAGGCAGCGCGATCGGTGACATCCAGCGGCGCGATCTGCAGGCGGTTGCCGGCAGCTGACTGCTCTGCGCGCAGGGTTTCCAGTCCCGCCAGGTTCACATCGGTTGCCATCACGCTTGCGCCGCGGGACAGCAGTTGCACGGCCAGTTCGCGGCCAATGCCGGATGCTGCGCCAGTGACGATCGCAACCTGGTTCTGGAAATGTTTTTTCATGCGGGAATGTCTCGGGTGATGGTGCGGAAATGGAATCGGATCGGGGTTGCTGATCGTATCGCAAGTTCACGGAGTGCGCTGGTGTTTGGCCGGGCGGGACTGGCATTTCATGCCACGGGATCTGTTGCGGTCAGTGTCTCAAACCACGTAGCGCTTGAGCGTGCCGTTGATGAAGTTGTGGATGTTGTCGGCGGTGAGGTTGATCAGGCGCTGGCGGGCTTCCTGACTGGCCCAGGCGCAGTGGGGGGTGATGATCAGGTTGGGCAGGTCGAGATCCAGCAATACGTTGCCGTTCACTGGCGGTTCCTGTGACAGCACGTCGGTGGCGGCACCGCCCAGCTTGCCATTCTTCAGGGCCGTGGCCAGCGCGGCTTCGTCCACCAGTCCGCCACGGGCGGTATTGATCAGGAATGCAGTGGGCTTCATCAGGCCCAGTTCGGTCGTGCCGATCAGGTTGCGGTTGGCATCGGTCAGCAGGCAGTGCAGGCTCAGCACGTCCACCTGCGGCAGCAGATCATGCAGGGGCAGGCGCGGGATGCCGTCATCGGTTGTGTTGGACTGGTCGCCGCGCCGGGATGCCAGCACGTGCATGCCCAGTCCCCGCGCCATCTGCGCCACGCCATGTCCCAGGTCGCCGTAACCGACGATCCCCAGGGTTTTTCCTTCCAGTTCCAGAATCCGGTGATCCATCAGGCAGAAGTTGGCGGCGCTGTTCCAGCGTCCGGCTTTGACATCGCGCTGGTAGGCGGGCAGGTTGCCGGCCAGGGCCAGCATCAGCATGAACGTGTGCTGCACCAGCGATGCCCGGCCATAACGGGTCACGTTGCAGACACGAATGCGGCGGGCCTGCGCGGCTTTCAGGTCGATGTTGTTGGTGCCGGTGGCGGTCACCGCAATCATTTTCAGCTGCGGACACTGGGCCAGGATGGCGCCGGTCAGCACCGTCTTGTTGACGATGGCGATGTCGGCGGACTGGAGGCGTTCCACCACCTGCTCCGGATCGCAATAGTCATGGCGGATGAAGTCCCCGGCGGCCCGTTGCAGGGGTTCGAGGGTGATGTCGCTGCCCAGGCTGGCGGCGTCGAGAATAATGGTTCGCATGATCAAAGTTTAGTCGGAAATTCGCCAGTGTCCGTCCTGCTGCCGCACGGTCTGTTCCTGCTCCAGTTTCAGCAGGTGGGCCAGCAGCGACATGCGGGCGATGCCGTGCAGGAAGGAGGGCACTTCGTCGTACACCGATGGCGTCAGCGTTTCCAGGCTGCAGGGGCCCAGCTGGCGCATGCGGTCCAGCGTTTTGTTCTCGCGCATTTTGCGGTGCCAGATCAGGGCTTCGATGAGCTGCTGCGGGTTGTCGATGCGGTTGCCGTGGGCCGGCGCCAGGTGGCGCAGCGGCAATTGCTTGAGGCCGTGCAGGGCGTCGATGTAGGCCTTCATGTCGCCGTCCGGTGGCGCAATCACCACGGTGGAGCCTTCCATGATGTGGTCGCCGGTGAACAGCAGTTCTTCCTCTTCCAGCAGGAAACACAGGTGGTTGGAGGCATGGCCGGGGGTGTGGATGGCGCGCAGGGTGAATTCGTCGGTCTGCAGGAAATCGCCGTGTTGCCAGTGCTGGTCGGGTGTGAAGAGCGGGTCCTGGGCGTTGGGGTGGCGGGCCACCTGGCCGATCACGCTGGCATCGGTGAGATCCCGCAGCAGGTTGGCGCCGGGGGAGTGGTCCAGATGCGTGTGCGTGCACAGGATCCAGCGGATCGGCGCGTGCATGGAATCGGCAGTGCGGACGATGGCCTCGATGTGCTCGCGGCTGGAGGGGCCGGGGTCGATCACTGCCAGTTCGCGGTTGCCCACCAGATAGGTGTTGGTGCCGGGACCGGTCATCATGCCGGGGTTGGGCGCGGTAATGCGACGTACCCGCTGGCTCAATACTACGACTTCGCCGGGAATGAAACTGGACATGGGAGGATGCTCGCAGGTCTTGTTGCGGGTTTGAAGGAGTGAAGGCTGGATTTTACCCCGTTTTGGCGTCGATGTGATTCCCGAGCTGACTCAGGATTGCCGCCACGGATTCGTAGCCGCTTAACTGACGCAGGGTGACCAGGGTGGGAAGCACCAGCATCCATTCGTTATTGCGGTAATGTTCCAGCGCCTGCTCCGGGGTGACCCAGCAGGTGTTGATCGCTTCGTGATCGTCCTGTTGCGGGTGCTGGCCGACAGGCGTGGCCGCCATGAAGAAGCGCGCGTCGTAGCGCCGGGGCAGGCCGGGCGGCGTGACCCAGCGGCTCAGGTAGCGCAGGTCGCCGGTGCAGAGTGTGAGGCTGTGGTCCCGGCAGAAGTCCAGGAAGCCGTCCCGGCGCCGGTGCAGGAAGTGCTGGGCCTCGGCTGCCAGCGTCAGGCTGACCGGTTCGCCCTGTTGCCGAGCCAGTAGCAGTCCCGCTTCCTCTACCGATTCCCGCAGCGCCGCTACCCAGTACGCCAGGGCGCCGCTGTCGGTGCCCAGCAGGCGGTTGGCCCGGTCCGGGCCGATGTCGCAGTGGCTGAGCCAGTGCGGATCGTTGTCATGGGGGTCCAGCTTGCCACCGGGAAACACCCAGGCGCCGCCGACGAACTGCGCATCATGGCTGCGTTGCTGCATCAGCACCTGGGGGCCGGCAGGTGAATCCTGCAACAGGACCAGGGTGGCAGCAGGTTCGATGGGGACGGAATCAGGATGCACGGCAACTCGCTCGATCAGGTGGATTGCGGGTCTACACTTTAACAGATGGGCGGACCCAATCAGGCCGGGTGCAACCGGTTCTCCTGCCCACGAGGCTGCCCGTTTGTTCACGGCCTCCAATTACGGCACGGGGGAGGTCTGCCTGGGATCGCCCGGTCAATGCCGGCTCCATCATGCTCCAGGTCCCCGCCACTGCAATGAAAACGCCCTAAAATATCTTCTCTTAGACGCTCCGGTTATGTCTGGCGGCTGATAGACCGGCCGGTTTGCCGGATAGGGGTTCTGTTGTTAGGCTTTTAATCAGGCAGTTCAGTCAAGAGACCTCCTTTCCTATGTCCGTCTGGTCCAAATTGGTGCGTGGCCATCTGGCCGCCCTCAGCGAATCCTGCAGTGATGAAGTCATCGATTTCATGCTGATGGAGAGCGGGCTGGCCCGCGACAAGAGTGGCGAAATTCAGGCCGATTCCTTTGCCGATCTCAACCGTTATCTGGATACCCTCGAGAACTACCTGGGGCTTTTGTACCGGGAGCGGGCGGAAAAGATCTTCAGTGACGTGATCGAGCAGGGCTGGCAGGGCGCCGAGAACCGGCCGGAGCTGGATGCGAGCTTTCATGCTGAATTGGAACAGAAAGCCAAACTGGCAAAAAAGCTGGAAAGCCTGAACAAGGATTTGCTGCAGGCCAAAGAGTCGGCGGAAGTGGCCTCGCGCGCCAAATCCGTCTTTCTGGCCAGCATGAGCCACGAGATCCGCACCCCCATGAATGGCGTGATCGCCAGTGTGCAGTTGCTGCAGGACACCCGTCTCGACAGAGAACAGAATGAGCTGGTGAGCCTGATCTGGCGTTCCTCCAATGCGTTGCTGAACATCATCAACGACATTCTCGACCTGTCCAAGATCGAGGCGGGGCATCTGCAACTGAACCGCGAGGCCTTCAACCTGCGTCAGCTGATTGCCGATGTCAGCGATCTGAACCGCGCGACCGCCGACGACAAGCAGGTCGCCATCAATGTCACCGTCGAGGACGGCACCCCCCCGTACGTGCTGGGTGATCCGGTGCGGGTGCGGCAGGTACTGATCAATCTGGTGTCCAACGCCATCAAGTTTACCCGCGAAGGCCATGTCAATGTGGAAGTGGGTTACGACCGCATCGACGACGAACGCTATAACGTGATCATCGAAATCAGCGACACCGGCATTGGCATTCCCAAGGATCGCATCGAAAAGATTTTCGAATCCTACGAGCAGGCGGACGCCTCCATTGGCCGCAATTACGGGGGAACGGGACTGGGCCTCACCATCTGCAAGAGCCTGGTGGATCTGATGGATGGTTACGTGGAAGTGGAAAGCGAAACCGGCAAGGGTGCATCGTTCATCATCACGCTGCCATTCCGGGTGGCGGAGATGCCACGGGAAGAAAGGGAAATCCCTGGTGCGCCGAAAAACTATCGCAAAAAAGTGCTGGTGGCCGAAGACAACGTGGTGAACCAGCGGGTGGCGCAGAAGATGCTGACCCGGGTGGGTATCGACGCCGACATCGTATTTGACGGCGAGGCCGCCATCGAGGCCGC
>JBMOPR010000385.1:0-3920 GCA_049323075.1 Pseudomonadota bacterium | reverse complement strand
TACGATCTGATCATGATGGACATCGAAATGCCGGTGGTGGATGGCATTGAAGCCACCCGGGTGATTCAGGCGGGCAATGGTCCCAACAAGAAGACCCCCATTCTCGCCCTCACCGCCAGCGTCCTGGACGATGACCGCAAGCGCATTCTGGCGGCGGGCATGCAGGGATTCGTCGGCAAGCCGGTGCGCCTGAACCAGCTGACCCAGGAGCTGGATCGCTGGTTCAACTGAAGCATGCCGGCAACCGTTTTTCATTCCGGTGCTGGCGCAAAGTCCTTGTTGTAGCGGCTTTTTTTAACCCCGCCAGAGAGGCGGTGAAGCTTGATCTGGTTATCACAATCCCTGTCCACTCCGGCATAAATGCGAATATTTTCCAGCCAAAAGGTTGCGTTTGGCGCCATGCCGGATAACTTTAGTGTTACCAGTGATCCATCTTTGTGACAGACCCATGGTTTTTCCTCTACCGCGACACGATGACATGCGCAAGCCGGTAACTGACGCGGAACTGCAACAAACCCAGCTGTTTCGCGACGTGCAGCTGGACCGTATCCGGCCGCTGCTGGCGTCGTGCCGGAAAGTCTTTCTGCAATCCGGTGAAGTGCTGCTGCGGCCTGAGTTCAGCAACAACTGCATGTATCTGCTGCTGAAAGGCCGCGTTTCGGTGCATCTGCAGAATCTCGACAGCGATCCCCTGCTGACGCTCACAGAAGGCGAGTGCGTGGGGGAAATGTCGGTGTTTGACGGTCGCAATCCATCCGCTTACGTCAAGGCGGCGGATGCGGTGGAAGTGCTGGTCATCGAAAGCGAAATTCTCTGGCAGTTGATTGACGCCTCCCACAGCGTGGCGCGCAATCTGCTGCACATCCTGGCCAACCGTCTGCGTTCGGGCAACGCCAATCTGTCTGACAGCCAGTCCCGCCAGCGCGAAACCGAGCAGGCCGCCAACAGCGATGCGCTCACCGGACTCAACAACCGGCGCTGGCTGGAGGAAATGCTGGTACGGTTCAAGGGCAAGGCGATCAACGAATTGCAGCCGCTGTCGGTGCTGATGCTCGATGTGGATCATTTCAAGCGCTTCAACGACACCTTCGGCCACAAGGCCGGCGATCTGGTGTTGCAGATGGTGGCGCAGAACATGCGCAAGCGCCTGCGTCCCAGCGACATGGTGGCCCGCTACGGCGGCGAGGAATTCCTGATTCTGCTGCCCCATACTGCCGCGAGCGAAGCGCAGGTGGTGGCGGAGCGTCTGCGCAAGGGCGTGGAAACGTGCAAGGTGGATGCGGAGCAGGGCCAGGAATTGCCACCGGTGACGATATCGGTTGGCGTGGCGCCCTGGCGCAATGGTGATTCCCTGGAACTCATGGTGGAAGCGGCCGACAAGGCGCTCTACCGTGCCAAGGCCAACGGCCGCAACCGGGTGGAATTGCGGGACTAAGTTCTGTTAAAACTAGGTTCCGTTAAGACTAGGTTCCGTTAAAACCCGCTCCACCGCGGTTTCAGCAGGATCTTCATCAGCCGCAGCATGAAACTGCGCGGCAGCAGACGTGCCAGCCAGTAGTAGCCCAGACTCATTGCACCGTGTACCACCACACCCTTGCGCTTGTGCATGGCCCTGATGGACGCTTTGGCCATCTGTGCCGAGCCGGTGACGGGAATGTAGCGCAACAGGCCGAGGTGGTCGGTCCCTGACACCTTGTGGAATTCCGATGAGGTGGGCCCGGGGCAGCTGACAGTGACCGACACGCCGGTGCCTTTCAGTTCTGCCCGCAAGGCTTCGCTGAATTCGATGATGTACGCCTTGGTGGCACCATAGACCGCCATGTACGGCCAGGGCGTGAAACCCGACAGCGACGCGATATTCAGAATCTTGCCCAGCCCCCGCTTCACCATGTATACCGCGAATTTCTTGGTCATGTAGGTGGTGGCGATCACGTTCACCTGGATCTGTTCCACTTCGGTGTTGCGATCGTCGGCGGTGAAGGGGCCCAGTGAGCCCAGGCCCGCGTTGTTTACCAGGATGTCCACCGGAATGTTGCGCTCCATCAGCGTGTCGAAGATGCGGTCGATCTCGCTGATCTGCGCGAGATCTGCTGCCAGCACGGTCACCTCGATGTTGAAATCCTTTTCCAGATATTGCGCCAGTTGCTGCAGTCTTTCTTCCCGCCGGGCCACCAGTACCAGATCGTGGCCTTCCTGCGCCAGAACCTTGCTGATTTCATAGCCGATGCCACTGGAAGCGCCGGTTACTAGTGCGGTGGTCAGAGCCATCGGGTCGATCCTGTCGCCAAAAAAGGGAAGCTACCTATGTTAATGGCTTTTGTTGCAATAGCAATCGGTTGCCCATGCGTCGACGCAGTGGCCGAGGTTCCGGTCCGCCGTGGTTTCGGTGTAGGCTTGGCGCTGAAATCCATATCCCTTGCACCGGATTCCCGCACCCTGGTTTTGATGCATGACGACCTCTGATCCACCGCACATTGATCCATCGCAGTTGCGCCCCGAAATTTCCATGCCCTTGATCCGCACCGTGCTCGGTTGCGTGATGCGGCACGGCCTGGACGCGGACATATTTTTACGGGATTTGCAGCTGGAAAATGCGCCTCTGCACGACCCGTCCCGGCGCATTGACCTGGCGGTGTACGATCAGGTGCAGGAGCGCGCCATGCAGGTGCTGAACGATCCCGCGCTGGGCCTGCACATGGGCGAGCACACCTCACCCAATACGCTCGGGCTGCTGGGTTTTCTGTTGTTGAGCGCACCCACTTTGGGGGATGCCATCGACCAGTGGATGCATTTCCACAGCCTGGTGAGCGATGCCGAACCGTCCCGTCTGTTGCCGCAGGGCGACGAGGTGCTGTTCGAATACCAGTTTCCCCGCTCCACGCCGGACTGCAACCGCATCCGCGCCGAATTCGGTCTGGTGCAGATGGCCAAGCTGGCGGGTCTGATGCTGGGAGGAACCCTGCCGGTGACGGAAGTGCGCTTCGAACATCCACGGCCGGATTATGCCGATGAATACCAGCGAGTGTTTCCCGGTCCCGTTCATTTTGGCTGCCCGCACACCGCGGTGCTGTTTCCTGCCGCCATCCTGCGTCAGCCGCTGCCATCAGCCAATGCGGGTGTGCATGAACTGCTGAAGGAAGAAGCCGAACGCCAGCTGCTGCACCTGGATGACAGCGTGAGCCTGGCGGACAAGGTGGAGCGGTATCTGTTGCGCACGTTGCAGAAAGGCAAGCCGGGCATCGTGCAGGCGGCGGAACATTTCGGCATGAACGAGCGTACTTTCCGCCGCAAGCTGGATGGGCAGGACACGTCGTTTTCGGAATTGCTGGGGCAGGTGCAGTTGCGGGTGGCGCGCCGCCTGCTGCTCAATCCCGCCTTGCCGATCGACGTGATCGCCGAGCGCCTGTGTTTCTCCGAACCCAGTGCGTTTCACCGCGCCTTCAAGCGCTGGACCGGACAGACCCCCAGCGAATACCGCGACAGTCAGCTGAAGTGCTGAAACGTTGTCTTCTGCGCGCGGTTTTCGCACCGGCGCAGAACAGTTCCTGTCGCAGGATGTGATTCAGGATTTGCCGTCGAACTGTCCGTGACGGCCCTCGCCATCGCGGAACCGGCTGGCACCCTGCAGCGTTTCGCCGCTGCGGATCACGGCCATTCCGTGCTGGAACTCATTGGCGATGGCGGCGTCCAGATTCAGATCCCACTGCTCATAGGTGCTCATGCGGTCGTTGCGCATGCACAGGGAGGGAAAACGGCTGATTTGCAGGGCCAGTTCCTCGGCCACCGCACGGGTATGGCCGGCAGGGCAGACGCGGTTCACCAGCCCCATCTGCAGCGCTTCTGCAGCCTCCACCGGACGCCCGGTGAGGATCAGGTCCAACGCCCGGCTCAGGCCGATCAGGCGCGGCAGGCGCACAGTG
>JBMOPR010000384.1:0-2205 GCA_049323075.1 Pseudomonadota bacterium | reverse complement strand
CGGCAGCCGGCGGTGGAAGAATCTGCTGGTAGTAATGACGATTTCGAAGAAATTGAACTATAAAAAATGATAATGCCAACACAAATAACACCCTGCAGATTATTCGAAGATGGACGCTCTGCGGCAGGGATGCCGCGGAGCAGCCCCCAGGGATGGGTTCACGGCGTGTCCAGATTTGAATAATCTGCAGGGTGTTATTTGTGTTGTTATCAACAGTCAGCGGACTCAAATCCGCTGACTTTGCGCTGTTAAGGAATCTGCGTCACTCATGAATGTGCTTGATCTTCTCTCCCAGTTGCGCCGCGCCGGTATCCAGCTTTCCCTGGACGGCGACAAGCTGAAAATCAAGGCGCCGCAGGGCGCCATGACCGATGAGGTCAAGGCGCAGCTCAAGGAGCAAAAGGACCAGATTGTGGAATTCCTGCGGGAAAGCCAGGTCCAGCAGACGCAGTCCGCCTTTGAGATCCTGGATCGCAAGGGAAAATTGCCGCTGTCCTACACCCAGCTGGCGCTCTGGACCATGGATCGGCTCAATCCCGGCTCCATCGCCTACAACCTGCCGATGGCGTTTCTCTTCACCGGCAAACTGGAATTCGGGCGGATCAACAAGGCCATTTCCACCATTCTCTCCCGCCACGAAGCCCTGCGCAGCACGATGCAGGAGGATTCAGACGGTTCGCCTGTCGTCGTGATCAGCGAGCCGGCGCCGTTTTCCATTCCGGTGCACGGCCTGCATCTGGATGCCGCCGACGACAAAACCGCACGCATTCGCACGCTGGTGTATGAGCTGACCAACAAGGGATTCGATCTTGCGAACGGGCCACTGTACCGTTTCGATCTGGTCAAGCTCAGTGGCAGTGGGGTTGACGAGGAGCAGGGGCAGTTCGTGCTGGTGGCCTGCCTGCATCACATCATTGCAGACGGTCTTTCCCTCAACCTGCTGATTCGCGAGCTGGCGTTGCTGTATGCCGCCGACCTGCAGGGAATGCCCGCGCCACTGGCGCCACTGCCGGTGCAGTACGTGGATTTCGCCCACTGGCAGCGCCAGCGTTTTTCCGGCGAAAAATTGCAGGCGGAAATCGAATTCTGGCGGGCGCAGCTGAAGGACGTGCCGTCGCTGCTGGCGCTGCCTACCGACCGGCCACGTCCGCCGATCCAGACGACGCGCGGCACCAAATATTACTTCGATATTGCAGATTCCATTTCAACGCCGCTGGCGGTGTTCTGCCAGTCGCAGGGTCTGACCCTGTTCATGGGGTTGATGGGCGGTCTACAGATGGTGTTGTCGCGCCACGCCAACCAGTGCGATTTCTGCATCGGCATGCCCACGGCCGGTCGCAATCAAAAAGAAGTGGAACAGCTCATCGGATTTTTCGTCAATGGCGTGCTGGTGCGCGCCGATCTGAACGGTAATCCCACCTGGAGCGAGCACATCGGCCGTGTCAAACAGCGGTTGCTGGATGTGTTTGCCCATCAGGATACGCCAGCGCAACTGATCATCGACCACCTGGAAGTGCGGCGCAATCCGGCCTATCCGCCACTGGCGCAGGTGGGTTTCCAGTTGCAGAATTTTGCCACGGCGGTGCAGGGTGGCGAGCAGGACACCGCCATGCTGGATACTTTCCGCCAGATGACGAAACTCAGCATGGAACCGCTGCGGCTGGAAGAAGCGGAATCCAAATTCGACATGATCGTCAGCGCCGTGCAGAACGGCAACAAGCTGTCGGGCTATGTGGAATACAACACCGATCTGTTTGAGGAAAGCACTGTCGCGCGCATCGTTCGGCACTGGCAGGTGGCGCTGGAATCGATGCTGTCCGGGCGCGATGAGCGGATCGACAATGTGGTGCTGGAACCGGAAGCGGAATTGCGCCGGCAGCTGCGGGTGGCGGATGATGAACAGTTGCTGCCGCTCACGTCCACGCAGATTGCGTTTATCCAGGATGTCCAGTTGCGGCCCGCCACCCGGCAGTATGCGGTTGGTTTCCTGTATGCCATGCATTTCAATGTCGATCAGGCGTTGCTGCGCAAGGCGATTCATGCGGTGAACATGGCGCATGTGGCGTTGCGGGCGCGTTTTGTCGCGTGCGATCTGCCCTGGGCGGAGCCGTTTTATCAGATTATTTCAGCGGACGACCCGGTGCTGGTGGAAACGCTGGACCTGCCGGCGGACGTTGCGGATCAGGACCAGTTTGTTGCCGAACA
>JBMOPR010000383.1:0-2208 GCA_049323075.1 Pseudomonadota bacterium | reverse complement strand
AGGTGCCAATCCTGGGGGTCTGCTACGGACATCAACTGCTGGCGCATGCGCTGGGTGGCGCGGTGGACTGGCATCCGCAGGGCCGCGAGATCGGCACCACGCCCATTCACCTCACCGACGCCGGCACGCGCGATCCCCTGCTGGGCACCCTGCCCGCCCGCTTTCTGGCCCAGGTCACCCATGCGCAAAGGGTCAGCCGCCTGCCCGATGAAGCTGTCCTGCTGGCGGGAAATGACTACGAATCCCATCACGCCTTTCGCGTCGGCGACGCCACCTGGGGTCTGCAGTTTCACCCCGAATTCAGCGCGGAGGTGATGCGGGCCTACCTGCACGCCAGCGCCGCTGCCCTGCGCCAGCACCAGCGCGATCCAGATCAATTGCTGCAGCAGGTGGACACCGCCCACGCCGATCAGGCACTGCTGCGGCGTTTCGTGGAACTGCTGTAGCCGCCGCTACTTTTGTTCCGGCACAGACAGTTTTTCCAGCGATGCCAGCTTGTGCGCCTGCCGCGTCGGCTCCGGCAGACGGTAGCGCGTCAGACAACGCAGCACCCAGTCCACCGCGCCGGCCTGACTCACCCGATGCCCTGGCGACACATACAACGGCAGCACACCCTGCCGCGACCGCAACACCGCGCCAATCGTCTCACCCTTGTCCTGCAGCGGCACCCAGGCACCTTTTGTATCGGGCACCGCTTCATGTTGTCCCACCAGCTTTTTCTTGGCGACACCAATGGTCGGCAGATCCAGCCACAATCCCAGATGACTCGCGATACCAAGCCGGCGCGGATGGGCAATACCTTGCCCATCGCACAACAGCAAATCCGGTTTTTGATTCAAACGGGAATACGCCTGCAGAATCGCCGGCATCTCGCGGAACGACAGCAGGCCGGGCACATAGGGAAACGCCGTGGGAATTTTTGCCAGCTGCCGCTCCACCACCTGCAAGTCCGGATACGACAGCACTACCAGCGCGGCGCGGGTGACGCGGTTGCCATCCTCGAATCCCACATCCACTCCGCCGATAAAACGCACGTCGGGCAGACGATCCTGCACTTCAACCAGCGGCGCCAGCCGGCTTTGCAACGCGCGGGCCTCGGCGGGCGATACATCCCAGCCATGCAGGGGTTTGGTTTGAACAGGAGAAGAAGGCATGCGGCGGGTTCCGGCTGAATCGGGCAGAACCCGGATTATCGGACGGCAGCAGAAACAAAAAAAGCAGGCATCAAGCCTGCTTTTTTCGTATGAGTTTGCACATGAGAATAGTGGCGTCCCCTAGGGGGTTCGAACCCCTGTTACTGCCGTGAAAGGGCAGTGTCCTAGGCCACTAGACGAAGGGGACGCAATGAAACGGCCGACATCGTGTCGAGGCGCGCATTCTATGGAGTGGCAAAAATTGCGTCAAGAATTTTTTCCGGCCCGATCTGCTTTCTGTCACATATCAACAACCTGGTGGCGGATCAGCAGGTTTCATTTGCGCGCCGATTCCCCTAGCATGACACCCCTCACGGGCTGCACAAGCCCGCGCCCCACACGCCAAGGACGAAAATAACAATGATCAAATGGCTGCTCGCCCCCCTTGTTCTGCTTGCTCTTGCCACCGGCATCCTGATCCTGCTGCCCTCGCCCATCAGTGCCACGGCCTGGCAGCCACCCAAGGCGCCTGCAATGATCGATGTCTACGCGCCCAACCAGTTGCTGGACGCCGCGGAGCTGCTCGGTGAAGGCAAGATCGACGGCCCGGAAGACGTGGATGTGGACAGCCAGGGCCGGGTCTATGGCGGCACAGCTGACGGCAACATTGTGCGCGTATTGAAGGACGGCAGCGTGGAAACCGTCGCCACCACCGGCGGACGCCCACTGGGACTGCACTGGGACGCCAACGGTCGCCTGATCATCTGCGATGCCTTCAAGGGATTATTTTCCCTGGACGTGGACACCGGCACCCTCACCAACCTGCTCACTGAAGTGGACGGCGTTCCCCTGGTCTTCACCGACGATCTGGAAATCGCCCGCGACGGCATGATCTATTTCAGCGATGCCAGCATCAAGTACGACCAGAAACACTACATGTACGACATGCTGGAAGCCCGCCCCTGGGGCCGGCTGATCCGCTACAACCCGGCCACCGGCGAGGCCACCACCCTGCTGCGGGATCTGTACTTCGCCAACGGCATCGCATTGTCGCAGAACAACGACTTCGTGCTGA
>JBMOPR010000382.1:0-2223 GCA_049323075.1 Pseudomonadota bacterium | reverse complement strand
GTGATATAAAAAATCCATGCAATCGCTGACAGGACTGTTGTAATGGCGTCACATCAACCCGGCATTCTGGCCCCGTTGCCACCCGTTGCCCGTTATCTGGTATTCACGCATAAATCCGACACCGATCCGCGCCCATTGCTGCAGCTGCTGGCGCAACAGGTAGACGGCGAGCGCATCGTGGCTGGTCTGGGACAAAGCCTGCTGCAACTGTGTCAGGCCAAGATTCACGGCCTGCACGAGATGCCGGCGCTGAGTGGCGCGGCGGTGGAAGTGCCGTCCACGCCCGCGTCGCTGTGGCTGTGGCTGCGGGGCGAGGACCGCGGTGAACTGGTGAATCTGGGGCGCAAGCTGAAATCCCTGCTGGCCCCCGCGTTTGAACTGCGCGATGCGATCGACAGCTACACCTACCGGCGCAACCGCGATCTGTCCGATTATGAGGACGGTACCGAAAATCCTGCCGATGCTGCTGCGTTCGATGCCGCTATCGTGCAGAACGAACTGCCCGGCTACGAGGGCTCCAGTTTTGTTGCGGTGCAGCAGTGGCTGCACAACCTGAACCATTTCGAATCCCTGGCGCAGAAAGAGCGTGACTACATTGTCGGTCGCCGCCAGTCCGACAACGAGGAACTGAAAAACGCGCCGGAATCCGCCCACGTCAAACGCTCTGCCCAGGAAAGCTTCACGCCGCCGGCCTTCATGGTGCGGCGCTCGATGCCCTGGAACGACGCCACCCGGGAAGGTCTGGTGTTCGTGGCATTCGGCCATACCCTGCAGGCGTTCGAGGCGGTGATGCGGCGCATGGTGGGGCTCGACGACGGCATCACCGACGGCCTGTTCCGTTTCTCGCAACCGGTCAATGGTGCCTATTTCTGGTGTCCGCCGTTGCGGGACGGAAAACTGGACCTGTCGCTGCTGAAGCTCTGATTGCTTCTCTTTTGTGCAGGCGCCTGCTAGATTTATCAACGCAGTTCTGTAAAAAGCCGTTCAGTCCACAACAAGAAGTCGAAAGACGAAAGGGAGATGCTCATGCAACCCGAACTGACGCTGAATCTGAAATGCCCTGCCTGCGGTGCCCTTACCCCCAAGACCCTGTCCTGCATCAAGGCCCAGAAAGCCTTCGATTGCGACTGTGGTTTTCACGCCGACCTGCAGCCCGGGGTAAAGCCGCGTACCCAGCGCAACGCGGGCCGCAAAGGCAAGGTCGCCGCGACAGCCTGATTACCGGCGGCCACGTGATCTGCCCAGCGACGGGGCCGGGCGCCCCGGGCGGGTACTGCTCCCCGCAAAAAGCCGCCCGCCTGCAGGTAATACCGGCGTTTTCATCCCCGGCAACCTGTGTTAGCCTGCTTGCCCTCTTGTTTCACTCATTCCAGATTGTATTCATGTCCAGCACAGCCCCGGCCAGCGGCCCTCTGCGTCGCCCCGTCCTTGTCCCGTCCAACCCAATGGAATTCGCATGCTGAGTTATCGCCACGGCTACCACGCCGGCAACCACGCTGATGTACTCAAGCACTGGGTAGAGGTGTTGTGCATTCAGTACATGAAGCAGAAAGACAAGCCCTTTTGCTACATCGACAGCCATGCCGGTGCCGGGTTGTATGCGCTGTTTGAAGGCTTTGCCGTGAAAACCGGCGAGGCCAAGCAGGGTATCGGCCGGCTGTGGGCGCAGAAAAAGGTGCCTGACGTGTTCCGCGATTACATGGCCACCGTGCGTACCTTCAACGAAAAGACGCTGAAGTATTACCCTGGCTCCCCGGCCATCGCTGCGCAATTGCTGCGGGAGGACGACCGCCTGCGGCTGGTGGAGATGCACAGTTCCGACGTCAATCACCTGGAGCAGAACCTGGGCGAAGACCCGCGGGTGAAAGTGATCAGTGGTGACGGTTTCGAGCAGATCCGGGCCCTGCTGCCGCCCAGCGCCCGACGGGGTCTGGTGCTGATCGATCCGCCCTACGAACTGAAGGAGGACTACCAGTACGTGCTGCAGGGCGTGCAGGAAGGGCTGAAGCGCTTTGCCACCGGAACCTTTCTGATCTGGTATCCACTGCTCAGCACGACGGCGTCGCAGAAATTCTCCGGGCAGTTGCAGAAGCTGCATGCCAACTGGCTGAACGTGCAGCTGAAAGTCAGCGCCAAGCCCTACGGCCATGGCATGTACGGCAGTGGCATGTTCGTCATCAATCCGCCCTGGGTTTTGCGGGACCAGTTACTGGAAGGTCTGCC
>JBMOPR010000381.1:0-2227 GCA_049323075.1 Pseudomonadota bacterium | reverse complement strand
ACGAGGCACTGCTGTCGGCCACAATTGAGGAGCAATACATTCTGGCCATGCAGTTGATGAGTCACCTGTACAGCCCCACGTCCGACAGCGAAAAGCTGGCCAAGGCACTGCTGCGAGATATGGCCAACAAGCCGCCGTTCCTGCTGTCGGAAGACATGCTGCTGGCATTCGCTGAGTTCTTGTTGGGCCCTGTCGTGACGAAGGATCTGCATATCGAGACCACCCTGGCCAGCCGGCTCAAGGTGCAGGCCATACGCCAGTTCATCCGCACCGCGTCGTTCGGCCGCGCCCTGGCGCCGGACTTCATCCAGCGTTTCGTGGAAGAAGGAAATCACAGGCTGCGCCGCAAGAATATCGCGGATGGTCTGGGCGGCGACCCGGCCCAGTTCGCCTTCCGCAGTCTGGCCTGATCCGCGCCAGGTATCAGCTGCAGGGGTAGAAATGCTCTCTGCAGCTGACAAAAATGGTCATAAAACGACCTGTGTCACACCCTGACGTCCACTCTGTTCTCATCCCACACAGTTAAAAAATTCAAGTGTTTCAGCGCATTGCCGAAATTGCGTACTCTTGGCCTGTCTGTTGCTTTTTCAATCAGTGCAGACACAACGAACAAAAACAATCTGTCTCGTTTTCTTGCTGGGAGCCCCTCGGCGCCGTCAAAAGCCCGCGGGGCCTTTTTTTTTGCCTGCCCTCCGTTAATACCCCCTTCCCAAGTCCATGAATTGCTTGTCCGATTAGGTTATGATTCCGCCTTGCTCAAGCATCAAGGCCAGAGGATTTATGTCGGACGAAAGCGCCATCAACTATCGGGGAAGGAAAGCAGCCAGGGCCCGCAGCGAACAGCGGCGGCGCGCCATTCTGGAGGCGGCGTTACGCATCGTGGTGAGCGAAGGCGTGCGCGGCGTGCGTCATCGGGCGGTGGCAAAAGAGGCGGGCGTGCCGCTGTCAGCCACCACTTATTATTTCGATGACATCTCCGATCTGATTGCCGATACCTTCACGCTGTTTGCCGAAAGCGCCATGAGCGATGTGGTGGACCCGATCTATCAGCACGTCGGCGATTTCGTCAATCAGCACAAGGACGCAATGCACACCGATCCGGAATTGCTGGACCAGTTGCTGGATCGTCTTACCGCCCTGATCATTTCCCTGCTGCAAATGGAGCTGCGCGACAAGCGCGATCACATGCTGGCGGAGCAGGCGTTCATGCACGAATGTCTGCGCGATCCCCGTCTGCGGGAAGTGGCACGGACCTACTTTGATCATCTGCTGGAAAAACTGGTGCAGCTGTGTCGGCTGATCGGTGTGGAAGAACCGGAAATTGCCGGCGAGGTGCTGATGGGCACCGTGTTTCGCATCGAGCAGGAGGCGCTGATGGCGCCGGCGGATCAGTTCAATATCCAGAAGGCGCACAAGATGCTGAAGCGTCAGTTGAAGTCGTTGATTCCCGATAATTGAGGTTGTCATGTCTGCCAGTGTCAGCAGCATCAAAATGGAAGACAGCTGGAGGCGGCGCCTGCTGCCGGAATTCAGCAAGCCGTACATGGTCCAGTTGCGCGAGTTTCTGCAGCAGCAGAAAAATGCCGGCAAGGTGATTTACCCGAAAGGCACCGAATATTTCAACGCTTTCAACCTGACACCATTTGATAAGGTAAAAGTGGTGATCCTGGGACAGGATCCGTATCACGGCCCGAATCAGGCGCACGGTTTGTGTTTTTCCGTGCGGCATGGCGTTGCGTTTCCGCCGTCGCTGCTGAACATCTTCAAGGAAATCGAGCGCGACCTGAAAATTCCCATGCCCCATCATGGCTGCCTTAGCCACTGGGCGGAGCAGGGCGTGCTGCTGCTGAATGCGGTGCTGACGGTGGAGCAGGCAAAAGCGGCGGCGCATCAGGGCAAGGGTTGGGAGCAGTTTACCGATGCGGTGATTCGTGAGTTAAACGATCATCGCGAAGGCATTGTTTTCATGCTGTGGGGCAGTTACGCCCAGAAGAAAGGGCAGTTCATCGACCGCAAGAAGCATTGTGTGCTGCAGGCGCCGCATCCGTCGCCGCTGTCGGCCCATCGCGGCTTCATTGGCTGCGGGCATTTTTCCAAGGCCAACGAATATCTGAAAAAGCGCGGAGAGAAAGCCATCGATTGGGTGTTGCCGGAGACTTGACGGTCCTGCGAGCAGAAGAAGGTGGGCGGCTTGTCGAGACACGCTACAAGTACATCCCTGTAAGCT
>JBMOPR010000380.1:0-2241 GCA_049323075.1 Pseudomonadota bacterium | reverse complement strand
TCCAGGATTGCGAAATATGTGCCGAAAATTCTTGCTGGCAAGGGTCTGAAGGATCAGTGAATTTGTTTGGAGATCTGTGCGTAGGGCTGCTTCTGGTTCGGACATTATTTGAGCTGGCATTGTACCGAGACCGACGCACAGGTAACGGAATACTGCTGTCCTGCACGGTGCCGTGGTTGTAGTATCTGCAGGTGCGCCGTGGTCTGGAGGCAGGATCAGTGACAGTTCGGCGCAGCGTCCAGGAACCCGCACCTGCGTAGTCCGATAAGGAGCAATCCATGGAAATGACCAGCGCAACAGTCGTCCGCCCCCGTTCCCGTCAAAAGCACACACCCGTCGCACCGATACAGGCGCGGCGTGTGGATTTCAATTTCAGTTCGGCCACGGCAAAACGCTATTTCTACGCCGACGATCCATTTCTCAGTGCATTCTGGCTGGCGATGTCCACCTTGTTTCCGGCCGGCGAGGATTTTTTCATTGCGTCCGTGCGTCATTACCGGGATCAGATCGATGATCCGGAGTTGCGGTCGCAGATCGCTGGTTTCATAGGCCAGGAAGCGATGCACAAGAAGGAGCATCTCGCCTGGGACGCCATGGCCAGTGAGCTGGGTTATCCGACCCGTACGCTGGAGAACGTGTTGCGTGGTGTGCTGGGCGGCCTGCAACGTTTTACGCCGAAGATTTTTCAGCTGGCGACAACGGTTTGCCTGGAACATTACACGGCCATCACCGCCGAACAGCTGTTGCGGGACCCGTCGCAGCAGGCCAGCGTGGATCCCGAGGCGCTGAAGCTGTGGTTGTGGCATGCCCTGGAGGAGAATGAGCATAAATCCGTGGCGTTCGACGTCTTTCAGCAGGTGAGCGGCAACTATCTGCTCCGGGCCGGGGCCATGATTCCGACCACGGCCATTTATTTTATGGTGATTACCGGCTTTCAGATCAGATTGCTGGCGGCGGACGGGCAGTTGTTCAACATTCCAGGCCATGTGCGCGGTCTGAAGTACCTGTTTGGTCGACACGGCATTTTTACGCGCCTGAAAGCGCCCTATCTGGATTTCTATCGCCGTGATTTTCATCCATCCCAGCACGATACGGTGGCGCTGCTGGAAGAGTGGCGCCATCGGCTGTTCGGCGAAGCCGGCCTGCTGCTCAGCCAGTACAGGCCTGCTACCCGCTAGCGGCGCCTCGCTGCCCGTGAGGGACTGGAAAGCGGCGCAAAATCAGTCCATCATTCCTTTCACTACGGGCAGTGAATTCTCACCAACAAGGATGGATCGCCGTACTGGGCATGTTGCGCGCCACCCAGCTGAGATACCTGATAGCAGCGATGCTGTTTCCCTGCATCGCATTCGCTGAACAAAGCACCTGTTTCGGTACTACCGCCGCCGGCCGTCTGGAAAACGGGGTCCAGCTCCCTGCTGTGTACTGATTCATGGAAACCGGCTTTGCAAAGGACCGCGCTCCAGAAAATTATGTTTGTTTATCCAGAAAGGGGAATGTATGTCCTATATTGAAGACTCATTGTCGGATGGTGAAAAAATCGAGGAAATATTCCAGTTGCACTGGTTCGCGCGCGTTCCCATGTATTGCTGGATCGTGCTGGCCATTCCCACCCTGGGTATTACGCTGATTCTGGCGATCTACGAATTCCTCAAGCTGCGTTCGCTGGAGCAGGGCGTCACCAACAAGCGCGTGGTGCAGAAGACGGGCATCATCAGCCGCAAGACCGAAGAGATGAAACTGACGTCCATTGAAACCGTTGAAATCGAGCAGAGCGTTTTCGGCCGCATGTTTGGTTACGGCACCGTCAAGGTGACAGGCCGGGGCATCAGTGATGTTGTGTTCAAGGGTGTTGACGATCCCATGCGGGTCAAGCGCGAGATAGAAAGCGTCAGCAACCCGGTTGCCTGACGTCGGTATAGCCGTTTCATTACTGCATTTGCCATGTACGACGACCTGCTTCCATTTCTGATCCTGCTTGGGGTTGGCCTTCTGGTTGTATTGCTTGCCTGGGGTTTTTCACGGCTGCGGCAGAAATACAATCGGGCGGTGCTGGCCAGGGCCCAGGCGATTGTGGATGACTGCCATACGTGCGACCAGCCGCTGGACGCACATTTCGCCAGGGTCGAATTTCCGGTCTATGCGAACTTGCTTGTCATCAATTACGAAGTAAAAGTGAACCTGTATGTGCACGCACAGGATCGGCGCAGGCTGCTGAACCGGCTTTTGCTGCTGAACCTG
>JBMOPR010000379.1:0-2250 GCA_049323075.1 Pseudomonadota bacterium | reverse complement strand
GGATGAAAACGGCAGCACCATTCGCAAGCGCGGATTTCATGACGTGAACAACCGTTTCGGCGGCAATTGTTTTGCCTGTCACGTGCAGGCGAAGCCGGAGTGGGACATGATCTGCGAAGACAGCCACGGCTGCGAGGCACTGCCGATTTCCCGCCACACCATCAACTCACTGCAGAACACCGATCCGCGCTGCGATGACATCGACATTCCATTTTCGCAGCGGGTCAGCGCCTGGTTCATCAAGGCATTCACGTCGTTCTGATCCAGCCGCCGGCCTGGGTGTTATTTCTCAGGCCGGTGGTTGCGACAGGTAGCGCAGAAAGCGCCAGTGGTTGAAACCCACCAGGATGGCCAGCAAGGCGATGCCCAGACGGGTCAGCAGCGGGGCAACCAGTGGCGGCGGCACCTCCTCGGCGATGGGTTCTGCTGCCTGCAGGGTGGGCACTTTCGGCGTACTGGTGAGTGTGTTTTCGGCATACGTGGGAATGGCCGGCGCGGATGCTAACGGCTGTGCGGCGTCGGCACCGGCGCAGTTCAGGCACAGCGGTTCCATACGGTAGTAGCGGTACAGATCCGTATCCGTGATGGGGTGGAGTACCAGTTCGGTAATGATTTCCCACAGCGGGCCACTGCAGGTGATGCCAAGGATGGAGGCCGTCAGCAGGCACATGCCCAGCGCATAGGCCTTGAGTAGGGTATTTATCATGTAGTTCTACTGCCCCAGCGTCTGAATGCCCGGCGTTGGCCAGGTCATCCTGATGGTTGAAATACGTTGCGCGCTCCGTCCCGAAAAGGCGGGCCGACAAAACGCGGCAAGCCGGATTTTGCACGCCGGCTGGCGCGCAGTAAAGCAAACCTGTCCCCGCTGGCTATTTGCAGGTAAAAATAGTCCTTTTTGGCCTGCAACTGCCGGTTTTCACGTGTTGTACGTACGTGCCACAAATGCGGCGACACGATGTCCCTGGATATGCTTGAATAAAGTCAGGCCGTTGCCATGGAACTCCTCCGTCCGATGAAAAAATTCCCCCTGAAACGCTACCTGCTGGGCAAACCGGAAGCCGTTGAAGATTTCCCGTTTGGCCCGGACGTGGCCGTGTATCGCGTGCACGGCAAGATGTTTGCGCTGGTGTCGGTGGATGGCCGTACCGAATCGGTGAACCTGAAATGCCATCCGCTGGAAGCCATCGAACTGCGCGATGTGTTCAGCGCCGTGCGTCCCGGCTATCACATGAACAAGAAGCACTGGAACACCGTGACGCTTGACGGATCGATTCCTGCCGGCGAACTGGAACGGATGATCGACAACTCCTATGCGCTGGTGGTGAAAGGTCTGCCGAAAAATGCGCGCATGGGTCTGGAAGTTCGCCACGGCCGGGAAAAAATCTATCCGGCAGGCATGCTGCGGGAATAAGGACGGCCGCGGAACGCTGCTACTCGAAACGGCTGTTATTCGAAACCGTGGCCACTCAAGGGAGATGAGTATGTTCGAAATCAAAAACTGCATTGTCGATGGCATTCGCTGCGCCTATCACGACAGCGCGCCGCAGCAGACGGCCCAGGCGGTGGTGTTCGTGCACGGCAACCCCGGGCCCATGGATGACTGGGAACAGTTGTTGCCGCCCATCAGCCGTTTTTGCCGCGTGATTGCCATGGACATGCCGGCCTTCGGCCGCTCGGAACGGCCCAGCGATTTCGATTACAGCATTCCCGGCTATGCCCGTTTTCTGGGGGCGCTGCTGGACCAGTTGCAGGTGCAGCGCGTGCATCTGGTGCTGCATGATTTTGGTGGTGCCTGGGGCTTGCGCTGGGTGCTGGATCATCCGCAACGGCTGGCCAGCCTGACGCTGATCAATTGCGGCATCATGGAAGGTTATCACTGGCACTGGATGGCGCGGATCTGGCAGGTGCCGGTGCTGGGTGAATTGCTGCAACTGTCGTTTCGCACGCAAACCATGCAGACACTCGTCAATCGTGCCAATCCGAATCCGTTGCCGGCGGCGTTCAGCGAACGGGTACGCCGTTACGCCGACTGGGGCCATATCCAGGCTGTCGTGAAGCTGTACCGCTCGGCCCGCGATCCGCGCGATTCCTTTCCGCCGTTGCAGGCCAATCCTGATGCCGCAAAACTGCCGGTGTGCGTGATCTGGGGCGCTGCCGATCCGTTTCTGCCGGTGAAATATGCCGGCCAGCAGCGCCGCTATTTTCCGGCGGCGGAAGTGCATGCGCTGGCGGGGCTGGGTCACTGGCCGT
>JBMOPR010000378.1:3732-20199 GCA_049323075.1 Pseudomonadota bacterium | reverse complement strand
TTACCGGCAACTTTGGCCGCATTGGCACCAATAACGCATTCGTGCCGTTTCTGTCACTGTCGAAAGCCAGCAAGGGTGAAACCAGCGTCAGCAAGAAGAAGGCGGCGCCACGGGTGGAAAAACGCAGTCCGGTGGTCAACGCGAAAATCATCATCGGCCTGATTCCCTGCAATGTGATTCCCGAAGAAATTCTTACCGATCACCCGAAACGGTATCGCGCCATGCTGATCGAAAGCGGCAATCCGCTGCACTCGCTGGCGGACAGCCAGCGCATGCGTGAAGCCCTGCGCGCACTGGAGCTGTCGGTGGTGATCGATGTGGCGATGACGGAAACCGCGCGTCACGCGGATTATGTGCTGCCCGCAGCCAGCCAGTTTGAAAAAGCCGAGGCGACATTTTTCAATCTGGAGTTTCCGCGCAATGCGTTTCACCTGCGCGCGCCCCTGTTCGAGCCACTCCCCGGCACGCTGCCCGAAGCGGAGATCCACGCCCGCCTGCTGGAAGCCCTGGGTGAACTGAGCGAATTCGATTATCTGCCGTTGCGGCTGGCAGCGAAGCTGGGGCGCAAGGCATTCGCGGCAGCATTTTTTGCCGCGGTGGCGGTGCGGCCCAAAACCATGAAGTATGCGCCGGTCATTCTGTACCGCACCCTGGGGCCGACGCTGCCCAAAGGAATGGAATCCGCCGCCGCACTCTGGGCCATCTGCCAACTGCATGTGCTGGGCAATCGCAAAACCGCGGCACAGGCGGGCTTCACCGGCGTTGCGCCGCTGGCGGCGGACCGGATGTTCCAGCAACTGCTGGATAACCCCTCTGGCGTGGTGTTCGCGGTTTCCACGGAAGAAGACAGCTGGAATGCAGTGCCCATGCCGGGCCATCGCATCAACCTGCATATTCCCGAGCTGCTGCCGGAACTGGCGAAACTGTCCCATGAGCGGCCGCCTGTCGATCCAGCGTTTCCCTTTATTCTCGCTGCCGGAGAACGTCGCAGCGACACCAGCAACACCGCCGTGCGCGACACCGGCTGGCACAAGCGCGGTCACTACGGCACGCTGCGCATCAGCCCGCAGGATGCGGAGAAAATCGGTTGCGCCGATGGCGATCTGCTGCGACTGAGCACGCGACGCGGCAGCGTAGAAGTGCCGGCAGAAATTTCCGCGATGATGCAGCCGGGGAATATTTCGCTGCCCAATGGCCAGGGCCTGGACTATCGCAATGCGCAGGGTGAAACCGTGCGTAAAGGCGTGGCACCCAATGAACTGACCGACCACACGCAGCGGGATTTTCTGGCGGGCACACCCTGGCATAAATATGTTCCGGCCAAGGTCGAGCGGGTGGTGTGAACTGCAGAAAATGAAAATGCTTTCACAGACAGGGCGCGGCTCCCAGGGAACCGCGCCATTTTTTCCGGCCCGGTTTATTCCTGCGGCCGCGGCGGTTTCAATCCCCAGCACACTACGCCGCTGTCATCCAGCGCGCAGGCATGCATGGTACCTACTGCCACCTGAGTAGGATGGCTGAGCGCCGGTACATCCTGATGGCCCCAGCTGTCTACGCCCCAGCAGGTAACGCCGTTACTGTGCGCGGCGCAGGCGACATTGTCGGTCATGTCGATGTCGGTGACACCCACCAGCCCCGTGGGCACGCTGAAACTGCTCACGTAAAAATCCAGCCCCTGCGCATCGCGCCGGCAGAACAGCCCGCCATCGCCACCGGCACACCACATGCGATTCTCGGGCATCACTGACAGCACTTTCGGGTTGCTGATGGATACGGCGATATTGGTGTTGCCGCTCAACCAGCTTTCGTCATAGCCGCCCCAGCAGGAAACCCGCCGGTCCGCCAGTGTCATCGCACAGCCACCGGGACCACCCACCGCCACCAGCTGGCCGTTGGCTTTCACGGGCGGCGCAAAACTGGTCACCGGGTTGTAATACAAATTGCCGCAAACGATACCATCCGCTTGCGTGGTGCACATGCTGCTCTTGCTGACATCCACCTTTTGCGCCTGTTGGAATTCCGCGGCCATCGTCATGGTCTGGTGGTCCTTGCCAATGCAGCGCGCACCACCGGCATCAACGCCGCACATGCCCAGGCTGGACGGCCTGGAAATATCCGTCGCGTTATTCAGCTGCGCGTTGAGTGCGGCGACGTCATAGGACTCGCCCCAGCACCGGATTCCATCCGCAGTGAGCGCGCAGGTGGTGTTGCCGAACGCTTCGATACGGGAAGGATTGTCCAGCGCAGGCGGCGTCAGCTGGCCCACATTCGCCCCGCCCCAGCAATGGGTGCCATCGTCATCCTCTGCACACACCAGCGAACGTGCATTCGGATTCACCCAGATTGCCACCGGGTTGGACAGTTCCGGCACGTTGTTCACGATGGCGTCAGCAGGCCGCTCGTGGGGCCAGCACGTCACCTGACCACCGTCGATGGCACAGGTGAAATCAGCTTCCACCACGAAATCCCCGGGCGCATTGATCACCGGCATATTCAGTGCAGCGTTACCCCAGCATTGCAGCCCGCTGTCGTCGAGCACGCAGCCGGACTTGTATCCGATCTCAACAGCGCGCGGATTGTCGACGCTGGGCAACCCGGCGGCCTCCACACCATGATTCCAGCACTTGAGTTCGTCGGATGTAGTGACCAGGCAACTGCTCCAGCCTTCCCAGGCGGAATCCACCACACTGCCTTTGGGCACAAATATGGCCTTTTTGGAAACAAAAGTGGTGGCGTAGCGTTTACAGGTGACAAAATTGGGGCCGACGTTGTACTCGGCACAATCCGGTTCCACCGTGACATTGCACATGGTATCGCGGCCGCAGTCTACCCAGCCGAAAAAATCGTAACCGGTAGCGGGCGTGGCCAGCAGTTTCACGTTGTACATGCCATACACCACGCCTTCGATAGTGGATACCGGATAGGTGGCCTGACAGGTATTGCCGCAATCGATTTTGGTGCCCTGGGTGATTTTGCCCTGACCTTCATAACTGACGGTGAGGACGGTTTCCGTGGATTTGCAGGCGGATAAAAACAGGATGGCCAGCAGAAGCGTGGCCGCGCGCGTTAACAGCGACATAACTCTCTCCCTGAGTTGATAGCTTTATTATTTTGATGGGGCAAACAGCGCGAAAAAATGCCTATCGCACAGCTATTGTTAACGCAGGAGCAGGAGCAACGCAAGAACGGGATCACACGGCAGTGAAAGTGATAGAACAATCAATAATTGTCGAATGAAAATTCGCTCCGAAGAAAATTCGTGCAAGAAGACGATAGAAAAAGGCCGCTCCCCAATCGGAGCGGCCTGCCCTTGCAACTGCTGCCACGGCCTTCATTGAAACGCTGCGAGCGACGCTTCAATGGTGCGAGTCTGCCATGACAATGCTCGTGCTCTTTTCCAGTGTTGCGGATCAGCGCTGTTTCAACAGCAAGGGTTCCGAATCCAGCACGCTGGTTTTGTTCAGTACAGCCGTTCCTGCTGTGATGTCTTTTGTTGCACCGGCGACAGCTGTTGTACCGGTGGCAGTGCCAATACTGCCCGTGGCCGGAGCGGCCTGCTCCAGTACCGCGCCAGAACTGCCGATGACGCCGCCGATGGTACCGCCCCAGTTGCCGCCAACAGTGCCTCCGCCAGTGCCACCACCAGTAACAGTGCCCGCGTCATAAACACCGCCCACATCACCCACCACATCGCCCGGGTACACATGACTGCTCATGCATTTCTGCTCCGAGCCGCCAAAAATCGGGTTGCAGCGGAAATAGGCGTCCATGATGGCCTGCAGATCCTCGCGGTCGGCCCAGATTTTCAGCGCGAAATTGCCCGGCATGTCGCCATCGGGGAAAGGCTCGGCCTCGGTTCCCTGCCACGGCACCAGCTGGGATGCGTCGGTCACGATATCGATGCCCACCGGCGGCGCGTTCAGGCCGTTGCACAGATGCGGAATATCAAACTGCTGGGTGAAATCGCCGGCGTATTTTTCCATGAATTCCTTCATTGCCACGTCATCGGGATTCCAGTAGCTGCCGAAGCTGTTGATCTGTTCGCCGCTGAAGAAATCGTACGCCATCCAGGCCCAGAAAAAGGCTTTCGGTGCCAGCTCCGCCCACAGCGGAATATCCTTGTGGAAGTCGTACATGCGCGCGGTCAGGCGCAACACCGAATCCGGGCCATAGGGCATGCTCTGCCCACTGGGGCCAGCAATGCACTGCAGGTCATAATCCAGTTTGAAATCGATATCCACCCACGGATGCGGCAGGTAATCGCCGGTGTCCACCTTGAAATCGAAATCCACGCCGAAGATGGCATTCTGAAAATCCAGCACACTGATCTCGATATTGCGGCGGCCATTGTCGCTGTCCCAGTAGAGTTCGTTGTCAACCAGAAAGTGGCCCACGTAGCCTTCCAGCCGTGATTCCAGTTCATCGCGGAATACCCAGCTGCGCCAGGGGAAACGGTTGTCGAAATCGGTGACGCCCGCATTGTGCTCGGTGGGATTCACATAAATATTGCTGCGCACGTGCGCCCAGCCGGGCGAGCTGCGCATATCCTGGCGCGGCACGATGTAGATCAGGTTGTAGATGTCGTTGGTGCCGCGAAAATGTTTGCAGTCAGAATCCGCATCGCGCATCGGATGATTGAACAGCTCAACACCGTTCACATAGAGCGCCAGTTTTTTTATGCAGATATCGTCCTGCCCGGAAATCGACAGCCTGAAATCTTCCAGATCGCCCACGTACTTCACCTTGTAGAAATTCAGGTCGTACAGGCGCGAGCTGCCGCGACGGATCACCGCACCCTGGATCAGATCCGCCAGCGATGTGCCTTCGGCATGGGCCGGATACAGTCCGGTGTAGCCGGGCAAGCCCACGCCGAGAATATTGTTGGTGCCTTCGTGGCCGCCGCCGTGTTCACCCACGTCGATGCGCAGCTGGGCGCGCACCACGGGCGGATTGATGCCTTCGATGGACGTCTTGACGCAGCGCGGTGCGCTTTCGCGCCGGCCGTTCGCGTTGTAGGCCTCGATCTTGTAGCAGTAGCGGGTATCCCATTCCACGCTGTTGTCCATGAAATTGCGGAAGTTGCCGCTGCCATCAATGGCGGCGAGGGTTTTGATTTTGGTCCAGTCGGTGGTGCCTTCGCGCTGGCGAAACACGCGGAAGCCGGTTTCATTGTACGACGCATCCTTCCAGTTCACCTTGATGCCATTCACGCCGAACAGCAGCTTGTCGTTGTCCATGCGGCGAGGCGTGACGGCGGGAGCTGCGGGGCGCGGGTCTTCCGGCAGATCATTGGGATCACCGTTGTCATTCTGTTTGGGCAGGGCAACGGCGTTTTGCAGCAGCGTAAAACCGAACAACAATATCAGGCAGCGCAGGAGTGAGTTCGTTTTCATGGCGCAACTCCATGGGTAGTGGCGAAGAGGGAGTGTTCACAGCTCCACTCTACAAACGCTGCATCGACAATGCTTGACTGTGCCACACTCGGCAATCGCGCCGTGTTGTCAAATTTTTTGGAGTAATTCGCAACCACAGAAAATACAAAATCAGGCAACCGTGGATTCCGCCAGCTGCTGACGGCGGAAATGGGCCGGCGCCTGGCCGGTCCAGCGCTTGAACGCGCGGGTGAAGGCGCTCTGCTCGGAAAAACCCAGCAAAAACGCGATATCGGTGAGAGCGAGATCTGCACTCGCCAGGTAGTGTCCCGCCAGATCCTGCCGCACTTCCTTCACCAGATCCGGGAAGCGGTACCCCGCCCCTTGCAGCCGCCGCGACAGCTGGTAACCGGACATACCCATGCGCTGCGCCACACTGTCCATGTCCTGCTGCGCCGTGGGCAGCAGTTCGCAGATCAGCGCGCGGGTTTCGTTGGCAATGTTGGTTTCCTGACGATAATTTTCCATCAGGCGCTGGCCGGTACCGATCATGATCCGCGCCAGCGTGGGATCGGCGTAGCGCAACGGCATTTGCAGGTATTCTTCGGGAAAAATCACGGCGTTGCGGGGCGCGTCGAACAGCACATCGCAACCAAACACGTCGGCATAAACCGCATGATCGCCACGGCAGGCGTGACGGAAGCTGACCGCAAACGGCGCGCCCTCGAAACCGGTGATCCAGCGCCCGAACGCCACCTGCCCGCTGATCGCCAGCTCGAATGCCTGCGGCGGCACCCAGGGAACATAGAGCGGATTCAGTTCCAGCACGGCGAATTTGCCTTCGCGAAACAAACGGGTGCCACCCACATCCCAGATCAGCGCGTCGAACCGGATCAGCTGCTCGATGGCCTGCTGCAGGTTGCTGCGGCTCATCAGCGCATAACCCAGCACTTCGTAGGATTTCGGCTGCACATGCTGGCCCAGGCGCAGTCCCACCAGCGGGTCGCCGGTCACATCCTCGGCGATTTTCAGCAGTTTGAAGGTGCGGTAGAGGGAAAGACGGAAGCCGGGCTGGGCCAGCTGCTCCGGCTGGATATCGACAGCGCGCAGAATGGCATAAGGATCGATGTCGTACAGCTGTCGCGCCACGGGAATAAAGGCGTTGACGTAGGAACCAGCCAGGCTGGCCGGCAATCCGATCAGGCCCAGCAGTTGTCGCATCCATTCATGCCAGTTGTTCATGGGAATCCCTGCGCCCGGCGCGTAAGTGGCAGTGAACGCTAGTGTGCGCCGCCAGAGGCAGGGATTCCGTTAATTATTACGGCCACAGCATCCGTAATTTGTGCAACCGGTTTTGCGCTGCAGTACGGGTGAGCAGCGGGGCCGGTCAGTGCTGCTGGGCCTTGGCGGCGCCGATGCCCGTGTTTTGCCGCACATACACTTCGTCCCACAAGGCATCGGCACGGGGATCGCGGCGCCACAACAGCGAACCGATGAACACCGCCAGAAAGCCCAATGGAATCGACACGATACCGGGATTTTTCAGCGGCACCAGCGGCTGTTCCAGCCCCACCATCGAAGTGGTCTGTCCGGCCACTTTCTGCAGATCCTCCTGCGCCTTGGCCAGATCTTTCTGCAGTTTGTCGAGCCTTGTCTGCATCGTGACCTGTTCTTCCGCGCTGGCGTTTGCAAAACGCTGCGTCAACGCGTCGCGTTCCACTGTCGCAGTGGCGACGATTTTCTCTGAATCGGTGCGCACCTTGTTGGGGTACGTCATGTTCGGCGACACCAGCACCATCGCGATGGCACTGAAGGTGCCCACCACCATGCCGGCGATAATGCCGCCGGTATTGCAGCGCCGCCAGTACAGCGTCAGCACGATGCAGGGCAGATTCGCGCTGGCGGCTACGGCAAACGCGAGGCCTACCAGATGCGCCACATTCTGGCCTTTGGCAGCAATGCCGATGGCGATGGCGACGACCCCCACCACCACCGTGGAAATGCGCGCCGCCCGCACCTGTTCCTGCGGCGTGACATGCAGATCACGAATGACACCCACGTAAATGTCATGGGCGATGGCACTGGCAGCGGCCAGCACCAGCCCTGCCACAACCGCGACGATAGTGGCAAAGGCCACGGCCGCCACAAAGGCGAGGAACAGGTTGCCCAAAAGGGAATCCGCACCGCCACCCAGATATTGCGCCAGCAACGGCGCTGCCATGTTGCCGCCCTTGTCGATGGCGGAAATGGCGGGCGCACCCACGTTGATTGCAGAACCCAGGCCCAGAAAAATCGTCAGCACGTAAAAGCCGCCGATGATGGCCATGGCCCAGATCACCGACTTGCGGGCTTCCTGCGCGGTGGGCACGGTGAAGAAACGCATCAGAATATGCGGCAGTCCGGCGGTACCCAGCACCAGCGCCAGTCCGAGGGAAATCTGGTCCAGCGGATCTTTCAGATACAGACCCGGCTCCAGGAAACGCTGGCCCAGCTGTTCCGCTGTCATCACACTCGCCGGATCACCGATCAGCCGCGCCACCTGCGCCTGCACTTTCGGATCGGAAACTGCCGTACCCAGAAAACCCGGTAGCGAAAATCCGTACGGTGCCCACACCAGCACCACCAGCACCAGCGACGCCACCACCAGCAGAATGGCCTTGATGATCTGCACCCAGGTGGTGGCCACCATGCCGCCGAACAGCACATAGGCCAGCATCAGGATGCCCACCACCACCACTGAAATTTCGTACTCGATGCCGATCAGCGTTTTCACCAGCACGCCACCGCCCACCATCTGCGCAGTCAGATAGATCGTCGACACCGTAATCACCGACAGCGCACCGGCGACGCGGGTTTTCTTGGGATCATTGCGATAGGCGAGAATATCCGCCAGCGTGTATTTGCCGATATTGCGGCACGGCTCGGCAATCACCAGCAACACTGTGATATACGCCACCAGAAATCCTACCGAATACATGAAGCCGTCATAGCCATAGAGGGAAATCAGGCCGGCAATACCGAGAAACGACGCTGCCGACAGATAGTCCCCGGCAATCGCCCAGCCATTCTGCAAACCGGAAATGCCACCACCGGCGGTGTAGAAATCCGATGCTGAATGCACGCGCTTGGCGGCGCGGTAGGTAACAAACATGGTGAGGGCGATGATCGCACCGAACACCAGAAACGTCAGGAAGCGGTATTGCGGCGCGACCGCGCCCACGTTGTCCGCTGCCAGTGTCATGCCGGGCAGCAGCATCAGGAACAGCAGCAGGGATTTATTCATGGCGGGCTCCTGCGCTGGCCTTCGCAGGGGAATAGGCCGCCACAATCTCGGCGGCGAGCACATCGAATTCACGATTGGCGCGGCGCGAATACAGCACCGCCACACCCCAGGCCACGATGAATTCCGACAGCGCAAACAGCAACCCCACATTCAGCGGCCCCCACACCTGCTGCCGGAACAGTTCCGGCGTGTAAGCCGAACCCAGCGGCAACAGAAAGTAGTAACAGAGGGAGAAGCCCATCAGGCTCCAGAGGAAACGGTTCTTGCGCCGGTGCAGATGCTGGAAACGGGGATCGGCCTCGATGGCGGCCCAATTGATGGGGGGTGGCTGGCTCATATCGCTCTCCTGCTGAAAAAAATCCTTGCCACAAGTCTGTGCCATGGAAGGTGCGCCAGCAAGTTTCCGTGGCAATCAAGCCTGTCTATACGACAACCTGGCGAATGCGGCTTTCAAGTGACTGATTTTCATGGCGACAAAAAACGCTCCACCCAGGTGCCGGTTGCGATCGGCTCTTTACAGAAGGTGCAAGGCACCAGAGAATCCATTACCCGCGGGAATCGCGGCATTCCCCATTCGATTTCAGACAAGCACCCATCAAGGAGCGTTTATGCGCATCGTGGCAATACTGTTGGGCCTGCTGGCTGCCCTGAGCACCAGCACCGTGGCAATGGCCGACGACTATCGGGAAGGCGAGCACTACGTGGTACTGCAGCCCGCCGTGCGAACCGCGGACCCCGGCAAAATCGAAGTGGCGGAAGTCTTCGCCTATTCCTGCCCCCACTGCTTCCATTTCGAGCCCCTGCTGCAGGCCTGGGAAAAGAAACAGGCGGCCGACGTTTACCTGATGCAGGTGCATGCCAACTGGAACTCGCAGATGGAACCGCTGATCCGGGGTTACTACACGTCGGTGGCGCTCAAAATCAGGGACCAAACCCACATGGCCGTGTTCAACGCACTGCATCTGGAGCACAAGAACCTGACATCGGCCGAGCAGTGGGCCGACTTCTTTGCCCCCTTCGGCATCGACAAGGCCAAAGCCATCAGCACCTACAACTCCTTCGGCGTGGCCAGCCAGGTCAAACAGGCCGATGCCCGCACGCGCCAGTACCAGGTGCGGGGAACGCCGGAGCTGATAGTAAATGGCAAATACCGCGTCAGTTCACGCCTGACCGGTGGCCAGGAGGAAATGCTGAAGGTGGCGGATTTTCTGGTGGCCAAAGAGCGCGCCGCACGCCAGGGCAGCCAGTAGCCAGCCCCGGTTGCGGCCCCCGCCCCGCTGCACTTGACTCCCAGCAACAGCCGGCAGCAGGCACAGGGTCAGTTCTTTGAGCGGCACATCCCCTAGTCTGGTCCCATCCGTTCTCTTTGGGGCAGTAACGGAACGGGCCAAGCTAACCACTTCCAAGGGGATCAACCATGAAGACAAACCACCACGGGTTACAGGGCCTGCGCACACTCGCAGCCCTGTGCCTGACCTTACTACTCACCGCCTGCGGCGGCTCCGACATCCAGTTCCAGACGCCGGCCAAGAACGCAGTGTACGGCTCAGCGGATCTCATTGATTTCGACATCCGTTTCGTCAAAACCCTGCCCGCCGACGCCACCTTCAAGCTGAACGGCACCGACGTCACCTACCAGTTCGCCGTGGACAACACCGCCGGCACCGCCACCGCGCAGCTGGCGGCCTCCACCATTCTGGATGAAAAGAACCGGCTGGAAGTCAGCACGCCGCAGGTCACCCGCACCCTGGTGTTCTATGTGGATCGCACCGGGCCGGAATTTCACATTACGAATATTGATCCCTGGCTGATGCTGCCCGGTGTCACCGTGACGTTTTCCGGCTATGTCACCGACCTGTCACCCATCAACACCAGTGGCGCGCCCGGCACCCTGCCACCGGCACTCTGGGTTAAGACCGGCGACGCCAGTTACCGCAGCGTGGCGCCGATCACCCTGAATGAAAACAACGAATTCTCGGTGACCTACCAGCTGGAAGCCGATCCCACAGGCGTAGTGGGCGAATTCCTGCCGCTGGTATTCCGCGCCGAGGATATTCATCGCATCCGCAGCAACGACGCCTTTGGCTCCATCGTCAACGTGCCGCAACTGGCCAAGGCCAAGGTCACCTCGAACGCGTTTGCCAACGTGATTACACCGGCCGCCGAAACCGCCGTGAATGCACTGAATCTGGAACAGCTGATCAAGGCGCGCAACCCGGTGGTGGACAAGGGCTGGTCCATTTTTTCCTTCAAGCTGGATGTGACCAATTTTGAACTGGACGATCTGGATCTCGCCATCCTGCCCACCAGCGAAGGCGGCTATCAGGTGCGCGCCAACGTCAACGCACAAAACCTGGATGTGAGCATCTGGAGCCGCGTGCTGGCCGACGTGTACCTGGGCACCATCGGCGTGGGCGTGCCTACCGGCCTGCACAATGCGGACGTGACCGGCAACGTACTGGTGAAATTCCGCGTCGACGGCAATCCCAACGCCAACCCGACGCTGGTGGTGGATCACATCGAGCCGAACCTGAATATCATCGGCGGTGATTTCGACGCCATCGATTTCGGTTTCCCCATCGATTTGCCTGGCCTTGGCACGCTGGAACAACTGATTTTTGAAGCCATCGACAGCTCCATCGCCGAACTGATCGGGGAAAAGGTGGGTGAAAAAGTCGCCGACAAAATCAACGACCAGCTCAAACTGATTCCCACGGATTTTGATATCACGCTGCGCAACAAGACGCTGAATTTCTACCTGATGACGGCGTCCGTCACTGGCGACAGCACCGGTCTGGAAGTGGCGGTGACCGAAGCCGATGCCCTGCCACCGGTCAACCAGCGCGACCCCAGCGTGATTCGCGAGCCGGGCTATCACATTCACGATCGCAGCGCCGTGCTGCCGGGCTTTTCCGCCACCACACCCAATGGCCAGTCGTTCGATGTGGGCCTGAGCCTGGACTGGGACATTCTCAACAAGACCATCCACAGCGCCCACCTCACCGGCATCGACAAACTGTCCACCACCGTGGCCGGCAGTTCGATTCCGAAACTGGGCACCATCCTTAAAAATTATGAGATGAAACTGGATGTGGTGCCGCTGTATTCACCGTATCTGGATCTGCCGCTGCCGCGCTCCACGCCCGCACTGGCCAGCGTGCAGGCGAAAGATGTGCAAATCACCGCACAGGTACGCCGCACCGATATCGAGGACACGTTCCACCCGCTGATCCAGATCGTCGCCAATGTGCGGGCGGACATTGGCCTGGGCCTGAGCGGCAACCGCATCCGCGTGCTGCTGGACACCGATCCCCGCATCGATATCGATTCAGTGGTGAAGGAGCAATCCTCGATCGTGCTGGATGAACAGTTCATTCAGGCGCTGGTGGATTTTGCGATTCCCAAGGTCATGCCGCGACTGGCAGATGCAATTCAGGAAATCCGCCTGCCGACAGTCTCGGGCTACACGCTGAATCTGCTGGAAGCCGAAAACATCGGCAACCGGTTCTTCAAGGTGTATGCGCGGGTGCAGCAGGGGAACACGACTGGCGGTGGCATCTGCTGCATCGGGGGAGTGGGTGGTATTGGCGGTGTGCTGGAAGCCGAACTGGCTACGCAGTGAGAGCCCGACCTTAACGTCCAGATTCCGAAAATCAACAAGGCCACATGCCGCCCGCCTCTATCGGGCGGCATGTTTTTTTGGATCATGGGCTGGCAGGGAGAACGGCTTTGGGCGAGTGGCTCTTGTTATGTACGATTGCTCCACGAGCCTGGGTCCTCCCGAACGTGAAAAACAGCAGTGACGATAATTTTATTTTGTTGAACAAGACAATAAATGCAGCGAGGAAAACGGCGAACTGGTTTGCGTAAGGTGGGTTCAATAGCGCATGACGTAAACACAAGTCCAGACCACACGCTTGACCAATCCGAACACTCATCATTATCTATTTCAAAACCTGCAAGGCGCCTATCCAGCTCCTTCGCTTGCTCATCGGTAACGTCAAATTCTGAACCCTGATCTTCCAAGCTATCCCAAAGCGCTTCAGCCAACATTATTCGCTCAGGCATGGCAATCTCTTGAATCTTCATAAAAACAACCCAAACAAATCCCATAAGTTTGGCTGGCTTACCACAGCTTGAAACTGAGGCAGTTCAGAACACACCACGTTCTGCGGCAAATTTAGAGTGAGCTTGGGAATTTGTTCGACAGCGGTGATTTGTTAGCTTCTTGCTCTCGCCCTTGCAACAACATGTCTGGGCGAAAAATTTTGCAGCGAGATTAATACCGTTTCGGGCTGAAAACCTGCCATTTTTACAAACCCTTTGCTTCAACTATCGGCCAGGAACGGACATTATTATATCTGCCTGCAATGGGCTAAATTCAGGCCTGGACACTAGCTTTCGTTTTTAACTGTCAGATCACAAAGGCAGACATTCCCCAGCCCGGAAATGTCTACTTTTTGGGAAATCTGGTTACTAGACGCCGTCCAGGATGGGCTTTCGACAATTTTGACTTTAAGCCCTGGCCACAAGCGTTACTCAATTGATAGCCATTCCGTTTATGGCAGAATATTACCCTCCATCTCGTTCCATGACAGCATCAGGATAAGATCAAGGCAATTCAGTCAGACAATGGCCTCTGAGTCAAAATGGATACAAATTTTGTCAAATACCCGTTTATGAAAGCCTCTGTCAGAGTGATCCGCCAGATCCGGGTGATACAACACACCCAATCGTCACACGTTTGGGTGCTGTGTATTGCGGTATGTTCACCATACCGTTTTTTCCTATAACGAAATTAGCGTTGGTGGCTATAGTTACGCTCTCTCATCTCCTGGCGGCTCTTTTCTTCCACCGACAGTTCCGCCACCGGCCGGGCTAACAAGCGTGGCAAGCCGATCTCGTGCCCACTGTGAACACAATATCCGTAAGTACCGCATCTTATGCGTGATAGCGCTGAATCAATTTTTGCGAGCATCCTGCGATGACGGTCAGCCAGTCGCATCCGCTGGCGGTTTTCCTCTTCCAGCATTGCCTGATCAAACATGTCAATCTCGCTGCCCACGCTAGCGATCTGTTGTTTTATCTGCTCGATCAGTTGCGCGGAATCCTCTCGCATGCTTAGCAGGAGTCGCTCAAAAAAAGCCAATTGCTCCGCGTTCATGTAGCAATCTGGTGGCATGCTGAGCAATTCGTCCGATGATTTCAGCTTGATTTCCATGGCTCCTTCCTTCTGCGACGCAGTTACGCGAAATCCAGTGTCAATAAAAGTCGCTTTCCGTTACAGCCAGCATCCGGCGAACGATGCACTAGCCCTGCACCCTCATTTCCAAGCCATTTTTCGCCTTTCAGTAAAGCAACATCACCCAGCGCCAGTTGGTTTATGTCTGCGGGATTTTGATAGATACCCGAAATGTGATCGGGAAGGCCGTTGTTGCCCAACCCCAGCCTCCTCCGATCAACAAAGTCGTTGGGCAGCCACTCCATGGCAGATCCAGCATAGGTTGTCACCAGGCGACAGGGCACATGATCCACATGAAAGCGCGGACACATCACGCGATCCAGCACTGTCATGCGGAAGCCAGTCTGCGGCAAATCAAACAGACAGGTAAATAGATCCACCAGGAAAGCGGCATCATCAATGACAACCTGCTTGCCGTCGCAGTCCGGCAGGCGTGCGCGCAGTAACTCGCTGACGGATCCGGCACTGACAACAGCGCTGATGGAAGAGAAACGGGTTGTCTCGACAAGTTGCCGGACCGCCTGCATCAGAACCGGCGTCAACTCTCGCTGCCACACTGCCAAGTTGACGTCGGGCGCATAGATCGCACTCAGGCCACCAGGCTCGCAACAGATTTCGTTCCTCATTCCGGACGCACGGGGCTGAAAAGCCGGCCCCGGTGATTTTGCATCACCCGCCGCATCCTGAAGGAGTGGACATCGATTGGTGCTTTCAACCGTCCTCATGGACCAGACTGCCCCCGCTATTGAATGGTTTTTTGTCCTTAAATGATATGATATACTATATCCTTTAAAAGCAAAAAGCCAAGACTTGGCACCATCCTTTCATTGGCAAGGTAAATCTTCATGAACCTGCATAAGCTTCCTGTCACCGTGTTGTCCGGCTTTTTAGGGGCCGGCAAAACTACTGTGCTCAACCATATTCTCAATAATCGCGCTGGCCGCCGGGTGGCCGTGATCGTCAACGACATGAGCGAGGTGAACATTGATGCCGCTCTGGTTGCAAATGAAGTTCAACTCAATCGCAGCGAAGAAAAATTGGTGGAAATGAGCAACGGCTGCATCTGCTGCACCTTGCGCGAAGACTTGCTGAAGGAAGTCAGCGAGCTTGCCCGCCAGCAGCGATTCGATTATCTGGTGATTGAATCCACCGGCATCTCCGAACCCCTGCCCGTGGCAGAAACCTTCACTTTCGCCGACGAGCAGGGCGTCAGTCTGTCCGACGTCGCCACGCTGGACACCATGGTCACCGTCGTGGACGGCGTGAATTTCCTGCGGGATTTTGATGAGGCCGCCGCCCTCCGCGACCAGGGCGAAAGCCTGGGGGAAGATGACGAACGCAGCGTCGCCGACCTGCTGATAGAACAAGTGGAGTTCTGCGATGTCATCCTGATCAGCAAAACCGATCTGGCATCTGCGGCCGACATCGAGCGACTGAAATCCATCCTGCACTCCCTCAACCCACGGGCAACCCTCCTTCCGATCGTCAATGGTGAAGTCGACATCGGCGAGATTCTCGGCACTGGAAAATTCGATTTCGCGCAGGCGAGCCAGGCGCCGGGATGGCTGAAGGAGCTGCGTGGCGAACACGTGCCGGAAAGTGACGAATACGGGATTCGCAGCTTTGTGTACACAGCCCGCCGGCCGTTCCATCCGCAAAAATTCTTCGATTTTCTCCATCGCCCCATCCACCGCGGCAAACTGCTCCGCTCAAAAGGCTATTTCTGGCTGGCCACCCGGCCCGAGTACGCCGGCATCTATCACCAGGCCGGCGGCATTGCCCGTCATGGGCCCGCCGGTCTGTTCTGGCAGGCAGTGCCCCGCGCCCAATGGCCAGAAGACCCTGAAGCGCTTGAACATATCTTCGAAAAATGGGAAGAACCCTTTGGCGACATGCGGCAAGAACTGGTATTTATTGGCCAGAATCTCGACAAGCCGGCGCTCATTGCTGAGCTGGACGCCTGCCTGCTGGGACAGGACGAACTGCTGCAAGGCAAACAGGCTTGGCAACGGTTGCCTGACCCATTTCCGGCCTGGTTTTGATCATTGAACACAACGAGGAACCGCCCATGAAGCCTACCCTGTTTTCCGCGCTTTCCCTGCTCGCGCTGCTGCCATTGATGGCCAGTGCCGGCGATCATCAGGAACATGTGCAGCACGAAGCCCACGTCCACGGCGAAGCAACCCTGCACCTGGTTTTGCAAGGCAACGATCTGGAAATGGAGCTCCACTCACCAGCCATGAATATTCTGGGCTTCGAACACAAGGCCGCCAGCACCGAGGACAAGCAGAAGATCAGGGACGCCATCGCCACACTGGAAAATGCGGGTGAACTGTTCAGTTTCAGTGGTACCCAATGCCGCCTCACCGAGGCCGACGCCGAACTGGAGCAGGAGGAGCACGAGCATCATGACGAAAATCACGATTCAGGGCACAGCGAGTTCGACGTGGAGTACGACTTCCGCTGTGACGACGGCACCAGCCTGGCCGCTATCGACGTCAAGCTGCCCAAGCACTTCAGTGGCATTCACAAGCTGGACGCGGAGTGGATTTTCAACGATCGCCAGGGGG
>JBMOPR010000378.1:660-3722 GCA_049323075.1 Pseudomonadota bacterium | reverse complement strand
GGCAGCAGAGCTCACTGCTGATGCCCTCACCATCAAGGTGAAATGATATGAAGAGTGCCCAATTGCAAAAAGCGCTTAGTCGTGCGGAGGAAAACTGCCGTGCCCATGGCGCCCGACTGACGGAAAAACGCAAGCATATCCTGCAGCTGCTGCTGCAATCGAATACACCACTTTCCGCTTACGAACTGGCGACCCGCTATCACGACACGTTCAGTGAAACCATTCCGGCAATGTCGGTTTACCGCATGCTGGATTTTCTGGTGACAGAAACGCTGGCGCACAAATTGAATTCTGCCAACAAGTATGTGGCCTGTGCCCATATCACCTGCAATCACCAGCACGAGGTACCGCAGTTTCTGATCTGTGACCGCTGCCAGAGTGTAAAGGAGATCGGCATCAGCCACGCCATCATCGACGCACTGGAAACCAGCGTGAAAAATGCCGGCTATGTACTGACCCAGCCGCAGATCGAGCTGCATTGTCTGTGCGAACACTGTGCACAGGCAGCCTGATGGACTTCTGGTATCTGGGTTTGACCGATCGCCTGATGATAGTGGCCATCCCATTAACCCTGTTGTGGCTGTTGATTGGCTGGGCCGGCTGATGAAGGCAGAGAAAACCATGATCCGGCTGGACAACGCAGCATTGGGTTATGCCCAACACACAGTGGTAAGCGACGTTTCCATTAGTATTTCTGCCGGATCGTTAACTGCCATCACGGGCGCCAACGGTGAAGGCAAAACTACCTTCCTCAATACCGTGGTGGGTTTTCAGTCTGTACTGCAGGGGAAGCTGGAGATCAACCTGCCCGTCAGCAGCGTTGGTTATCTGCCCCAAAACTCAGGTGTTGATTGCCGATTTCCTTTTTCGCTGTTTGATTTTGTTTCCACCGGACTCTGGCATCGAGTAGGCCCGCAGCGAGCCATCCGGCGCGACAGTCGTGATGCAATCAAACTGGCCTTGCGACAAACCGGCCTGTCGAGCATGACGGGGGCCCCGCTTGGCATGTTGTCTGGCGGCCAATGGCAGCGCGCTCGATTCGCCCGATTGATTTTGCAGGACAGCCCACTCATTCTGCTGGATGAGCCCTTCGCCAGTATTGATGAGCACACGACCGCGGATCTGCTGAATATCATTCACCACTGGCATGCCCAGGGCCGCACCATCCTCGCCGTTCTACATGATCGCCGGCAGATACTTCAACACTTCCCCCAGAGTCTGTTGTTCGAGCAAGGCAAGGTGATTCATGGAGAAAGCCAGATCCTGCTGGCCCTTGCTGAAGCGCCGCGGCGGATCGCCTGATGCTGGATGCACTGACGCTGCCATTTGTGGAGTTCGGTTTTATGCGGCGTGCCCTGGCCGGTTGTGTTGCCGTAAGCATCGGTGCAGTCCCGATTGGTGTATTCATGGTATTGCGCAACATGAGCCTGGTGGGCGACGCGATATCCCACGCTATTCTGCCGGGCACGGCTGTGGCCTTTCTGATCGCCGGACTCTCGCTTAGCGCCATGACCGTTGGGGGCTTCGCTGCGGGATTGACCGTGGCACTGCTCGGCGGCGTGCTGTCACAACGCAACGCACCGCAGGACAACGCCGGAATGGCAGCATTGTATCTTGTATCACTGGCTCTGGGCGTACAGCTGGTTTCCAGTCACGGCAGCCAAGTCGATCTGTTCCATATCCTGTTTGGCTCACTGCTGGCGCTGGATTCTGCAGCGTTGTGGTTACTGGGAACCATTGCAACATTTTCTCTGATCATGCTGGCGTTGCTATATCGTCCGCTGGTGACAAACTGCCTCGATCCGGATTATCTACCGGTATCGCGCAGCGTTCGCCTGCTGGGGCAATATGGATTTCTTGTGCTGATGGTGCTGAATCTGGTTGCGGGATTTCAGGCCCTCGGGACCTTGTTGGCCATCGGTTTGATGATATTGCCCGCCACCACGGCGCGATTGTGGACCTACTCTCTGCACCGCATGATTTTCCTGTCTGTCGCACTGTCGCTGTGCGCCTGTGGTACCGGCCTGTTGCTGTCGTTCTACCGCGACTGGGCTACGGGGCCTTCCATCATACTGTGCCTGGGAGCTCTGTATCTATCATCACTGGCTCTGCGCCGTTTTTCACCACTTCATCCATGATTCAGGAGTACACCGTGCCTTTAGTTTTCGCCCTGATTTGTTGGATTCTACCCGCCATAGGCCTGGCGGGCAGCCAATACCCGCTACCAGTTGTGACATCGTTCAGTATTCTCGGCGATATCACCGCTGAAATCGGCGGCAAATTGATTGATCAGCAGGTGCTGGTCGGCCCCGACGAAGACGCGCATGTCTATCAGCCTGTGCCTTCAGATATCGCTGCCATCAGCCGCGCCAAAGTTGTGATCGTCAACGGCCTGCATTTTGAAGGCTGGATGACACGCCTGCTCAGTGATCTGAAGCATCCGCCTGTGATCATCGTGGCCAGCAATGGCATCGAGCCACGCCGGCTTGATGGAGAAATGGATCCCCACGCCTGGCAAAGTCTTGCCAATATCCGGATTTATATTCGCAACATTACCGACGGACTGATTGCAGCACTACCAGCCGAGCGAGCGCAACTGACACGCAATGCGCAGCGCTATCTGGAAGCCATTGACCAACTGGATCAGGAACGGGCAGAGGCTTTTGCTTCGCTGCCAGCCGAGCGACGTACCGTGCTTACCGGTCACGACGCTTTTGGTTACTTCGCGAGCGAAAACAACCTGGCATTTATGGCGCCCGCCGGCATCAGCACTGAAGCAGAACCTTCGGCGCAGGACGTTGCACGCTTGATACGCCAGATAAAGGAGCAAAGAGTTGTAGCCGCCTTTGTGGAAAACATTGCCAATCCACGCCTGGTGGACCAGATCGTAGCCGAAACCGGTATCCGCTTCGGAGGGACCTTGTATTCCGATGCTCTGTCAAAACCAGGCCAACCCGCCAGCCGCTATTTGGACATGATGCGTTATAACATTCGCACCATCAGCCAAGCGCTGGCAGAGGACACCCAGCCTTAGCTTGCGGGCACCGCGTCCGTTTCGACAT
>JBMOPR010000378.1:0-650 GCA_049323075.1 Pseudomonadota bacterium | reverse complement strand
CGTGGCCATTTCATGCTGGAACAGGCTGGTCTTGAGCAATCCGGAGATCTGGAACGCATCGTATAGTTCGTTCACCTTGATGCCTTGCGGATAGTCCACGAGGATGATCTGATTCGGCGGCGGCGGCGGCACGTGAATACAGGCACCAAAATAGGGAACGAGGAAGAACCTCGTCGTCATCTGGTTGTCATCAAAATCGACGGGGACGATGAAGCCGGGAATACGAATCTGCAGGTTGTTAAAAGACTCTACTACCCTGGTTGAAGTCAGTGCTTGTTGATAGCGGCTGGAATTGGCCTGGAGGGCAGCATTGGATATTTGACTGCTGATCAGATCCATTTCGGACCCGTCAGGAATATTCGTGAGATCTTCCGGTGGCTTCAGCAGCGCGTCCAGATCTTCTTTGGGCATCAGGTCGGTCCACTCCACATCGCGATAGTTGACAGGGGCAACTTTCTCTACGTCAGCGGTTGGCGACGACATGAAGACATTGTCCTGCGGTTCTGGCCCGCAGGCCGCCAATGACAACACCAGACAAGATGCGAATACGCGGAGCATTGATGCAGCAACAGGCATGTTGACACCTCGGGCAAAAAGTTCGGAGTGATATAGTAACTGGCTTTAGCGGCCCAGTGCACTTTGAGTTTTTT
>JBMOPR010000377.1:0-2260 GCA_049323075.1 Pseudomonadota bacterium | reverse complement strand
GGGGACCATGATCCAGGGCTACAAGCTTACCGAACATGATTACCGGGGTGCACGCTTTGCCAATCACGGCAGCGATCTTAAGGGAAACAACGACCTGCTATCAATCACGCGTCCCGATGTGATCGGCGCGATCCACCAGGCGTACCTGGATGCCGGCGCGGATATTATCGAAACCAACACCTTCAACTCAACCGCTGTTTCCCAGGCCGACTATCATCTGGAAGCCCTGGTGTATGAGTTGAACAGGGAAGGCGCTGCCCTCGCCCGCCGCCTGTGCGACGCCCAGACCGCCGCAACCCCCGACAAACCGCGCTTCGTTGCCGGGGTGCTGGGCCCCACCAGCCGCACCTGCTCGATCTCGCCGGACGTGAACCGGCCTGAATACCGCAACGTCAGTTTCGATGAACTGGTGGAGAACTACACCGAAGCTACCCGGGGCCTGATCGACGGCGGCGCTGACACCATTCTGATCGAAACCGTGTTCGACACGCTGAACTGCCGCGCCGCCATCTTTGCCGTGCGCAAGTTCTTCCGTGACCACAACGTGGAACTGCCGGTGATGATTTCCGGCACTATCACCGACGCCAGTGGGCGCACCCTGTCCGGCCAGACGGTGGAGGCATTCTACAATTCGGTGTCCCATGCCCACCTGCTCAGCATCGGGTTGAACTGCGCCCTGGGAGCGGAACAGTTGCGGCCATATGTGGAGGAATTGTCCCGGGTTTCGGGCTGCCATGTGAGTGCCCATCCCAATGCCGGCCTGCCCAACGAATTCGGCCAGTACGACCAGACGCCGGACGAAATGGCCGAGATCGTCAAGGAATTCGCCACCAGCGGTTTCGTCAACATCATAGGTGGCTGCTGCGGGTCCACGCCAGCGCACATCGCGGCGATCGCCAAAGCGGTTGCCAACGTCAAACCGCGTGAGCTGCCGACACTGAAACCGGTAATGCATCTGTCGGGCCTGGAGCCGTTCAGCATCGACGAAAACTCCCTGTTCGTGAATGTGGGCGAACGTACCAACGTCACCGGTTCCGCCCGCTTCCGCCGGCTGATTACCGAGGGCAATTTCGAGGAAGCACTGCAGATCGCTCGCGACCAGGTGGAAAGCGGCGCCCAGGTGATCGACGTCAACATGGATGAAGGCATGCTGGATTCCAAGGCGGCGATGGTGAAATTCCTCAACCTGATCGCGTCGGAGCCGGAAATCAGCCGGGTGCCGATCATGATCGACTCTTCCAAGTGGGACATCATCGAAGCGGGCCTGAAATGCATTCAGGGCAAAGGCATCGTCAATTCCATCAGCATGAAGGAAGGCGAAGCCGAATTCATCGAGCGTGCGCGTCTGTGCATGGAGTATGGCGCTGCGGTGGTGGTGATGGCGTTCGATGAAAAAGGCCAGGCGGATACGGCGGCGCGCAAGAAGGAAATCTGCAAGCGTTCCTACGACCTGCTGATGAGCATCGGTTTTCCGCCCCAGGACATCATTTTCGATCCCAACGTGTTTGCGGTGGCGACCGGCATTGAGGAACACAACAACTACGCGGTGGATTTCATCGAGGCCTGCGCCTACATCAAGCAGAATCTGCCGTATGCGAAATCGTCCGGCGGCATCAGCAACGTGTCGTTCTCGTTCCGGGGCAATGATGCGGTGCGCGAGGCGATTCACGCGGTGTTTCTGTACCACGCCATCAAGGCGGGCCTCACCATGGGTATCGTCAACGCGGGCCAGCTGGCCATTTACGAGGAAATCCCCGCGGAACTGCGCGAGCGCGTGGAAGACGTGATCCTGAACCGTCGCCCGGACGGCACCGACCGTCTGCTGGAAATTGCCGAGCAATACAAGGACGGCGGCGGCGTCAAACAGGTGGAAGACAACGCCTGGCGCCAATGGCCGGTGACCAAGCGGCTGGAACATGCACTGGTAAAAGGCATCACCACTTTTATCGTGGAAGATACCGAAGAGGCGCGCCAGCAGGCCAAGCGACCGATTGAAGTGATCGAAGGCCCGCTGATGGACGGCATGAACGTCGTCGGCGATCTGTTTGGCCAGGGCAAAATGTTTTTGCCGCAGGTGGTGAAAAGTGCCCGGGTAATGAAGCAGTCGGTGGCGTACCTGATTCCCTATATCGAAGCGGAAAAAAGTGCCGGCAGCCAGGCCAAGGGCAAGATCCTGATGGCGACGGTGAAAGGCGACGTGCACGATATCGGCAAGAATATCGTCGGCGTGGTGCTGCAGTGCAACAACTACGAAGTCATC
>JBMOPR010000376.1:0-20333 GCA_049323075.1 Pseudomonadota bacterium | reverse complement strand
ATGCGCAACGAACTCAGTCAGTTGCGTAATATGCTCAATGTACAGCTGGCCAACGTGTCCTGGGGCGATTTCAGCTATCGCCATCCGCTGGAGGCCAACGTCTTCAAGCGTCTGACCAAGTTGGGATTGTCACCGGCGCTGTGCCGCAAACTGACCCGCAATCTGGCGCCGGAAATGGACACCAAATCTGCCTGGCAACACGCATTGAAAGAGCTGGGAGAAGATCTGCCACTGGTGACCGAAGACATTCTCGCTCATGGCGGTATTTTCGCTTTCGTCGGCCCTGCCGGGGTGGGCAAGACCACCACCATCGCCAAGCTGGCCACCCGCTATGTACTGGAACACGGTGCCGATGACATCGCTCTGGTGACCACCGACAGCTACCGCATTGCCGGCCATGAGCAGCTGAGCACCCTCGGTCGCATCCTGAAGATTCCGGTGCGGGTGGTGACTGAACAGAATTCCCTGGAGCAGATACTGCGTGGCCTGGCGCGCAAGAAGCTGGTGTTGATCGACACCGCCGGCCTCAGCCACAAGGATCAGGTGCACCGTGAGCAGATGAAGATGCTGGAAGCCATGGGTGCCAACATCCAGCGCTGGCTGGTGCTGTCCTCCACCTGTCAGCGCCGGATTCTTGACAAGGCAATCGACGATTACAAGCACTTGAATCTGGAAGGATGTGTGTTCACAAAACTGGACGAATCCGCCTCTTTGGGCGAGGCTTTAAGTGTAGCAATCGAAGCGCAGTTACCCATTGCCTACATTACTGACGGCCAGAACATCCCGGACGACATTGCCCGCCCACAGCCATCCCGCCTGATCAATCACGCCATAGCCCTGGCGAAGGAGAACAAGGCCGATGACAGTCTGGTGGCGGATCTCTACAGCGACGCCCTGACGGCGCAATCCGATGTGGCCTACGCGTAACGACGCTAAGAAAAGGTGTTTGTGAATTCATTTATGAGTACTCATCCGGTACAGGTCATTGCGGTGACGGGCGGCAAAGGCGGCGTTGGCAAGAGTAACGTCACCATCAATCTGGGCATGTGCCTGGCGGAAATGGGACGGCGCGTCGTGCTGCTGGACGCTGACCTGGGGCTGGCCAATCTCGATATCCTGCTGGGGATCACGGCCCGGGAAAACCTGTCCCATGTACTGCGGGGCGAATGCTCGCTACGCGATATCCTGGTGGATGGTCCCGGCGGCATGAAAATTGTGCCGGCATCGTCCGGCGTGGCGGAACTGGTGAATCTGGGAACTCGCGAACACGCGGGCCTGATTCATGCGTTCAGTGAACTGAGCAATGATGTTGATGTATTGCTGATCGATACGGCCGCCGGCATTTCCGACATGGTGATGAGTTTTGTCACCGCTGCCCAGGAAAGCCTTTTTGTTGTCACCAATGAACCCACGTCGATTACCGACGCCTATGCCATGATCAAGCTGTTGAATCAACAACATGGCATGCACCGCTTCAATATTCTGGCAAACATGGTGAGAAGCCAGCAGGAAGGGCGGGAACTCTACGCGAAATTGTCCAGGGTCACCGACCGGTTTCTGGATGTCGCGCTACAATTTATCGGATGCATTCCCTTTGATGAGTACGTGCGCAAGGCCGTCATGCGGCAGAAGCCGGTGGTGGAAGCCTATCCCCGCAGCAAGGCTGCGCTGGCTTTCCGTACACTGGCCAACAAGGTCGACAGCTGGCCGTTGCCCACGACACCGCGCGGACACCTCGAGTTTTTCGTGGATCGCCTGGTGCAGGGAGCTGCAGTCAGATAGCAGGGTGCAACATGCTGGGTGTCAACCGCTACGCTATGTACAGTGATGAATCGGCACCGCCTCTCGCCGTCATGGTGGAACAGTACACGCCGCTGGTGAAACGGATCGCCCATCACCTGCTGGCGCGCTTGCCTTCGTCTGTTGCGGTGGAAGATCTCTACCAGGCCGGCATGATCGGCCTGCTCGATGCCATCAAGCGTTTTGACAGCACCAAGGGCGCCAGCTTCGAAACCTATGCCGGCATCCGCATCCGGGGTGCCATGGTGGACGAGGTGCGCAAGGGCGAGTGGGCTCCCCGTTCGGTGCACCGCAATGCCCGTCGCATTCAGGAAGCCATGCGCGCTGTCGAGCACCGCACCGGCCGCGATGCCAGTGATCGTGAAGTGGCCGCAGAACTGAACATCAGCCTGGACGATTACCACGGCATGCTCCAGGACAGCATGGCCACCCGTCTGTTCAGTATCGACGAAATGGAATCCCCGGACGATCACATCGATCTGTCCGCGCAGGACCGGGGTTCCGACAATCCCCTGGACGAACTTACTGGCGACAACTTCCGCCAGCACCTGGCGGCTGCCATCGAAACCCTGTCAGAACGGGAGCAGCTGGTACTGTCCCTGTATTACGAGCAGGAGCTCAACCTCAAGGAAATCGGCGAAGTGCTGGGGGTCAGCGAGTCCCGCGTCAGCCAGATCCACAGCCAGGCAGCCCACCGCCTGCGTGCCCGTCTGCGTGAGTGGCTTTGATTCCGCTGCAAAAACTGGATACGGCGGATTCTGCTACTAGACTTAATTTCTAGCGGGAAAGCTTCCCTAAACAAATCTGTGTAGTTGTAACGGTTCAATGGAGGCAGCCTTGAACAAGAACATGAAAATTCTCATCGTCGACGACTTCTCCACGATGAGGCGCATCATCAAAAACCTGCTGCGCGATCTGGGGTTTACCAACACCCAGGAAGCGGATGACGGAAGTTCGGCGCTGCCCTTGCTGAAGGCGTCAGATTTTGACTTTCTTATTACCGATTGGAATATGCCCGGCATGACCGGCATCGACCTGCTCAAGGCTGTGCGTTCCGACGACAAGCTGAAGAGCCTGCCGGTGCTGATGGTGACGGCTGAAGCCAAGCGCGAGCAGATCATCGAGGCGGCCCAGGCCGGCGTCAATGGCTATGTGGTCAAACCTTTCACCGCGCAGGCGCTGAAAGAAAAAATTGAGAAGATCTTTGAACGCGTGGATGCCTGAGCCAGCGACAGCCGAACGGATGTGAGACAAGCATGACGGAACGAGCGCAACAGGAACCACTGGTCGAGTACGCGAAGGCCCTGCTGGCGCAACTGGAAAGTGGCGATGCTGTCGAAGCCATGCAAACCATCGCCAGTCTGCACAAGGCGCGGGACCAGTACCTGTTTCAGGAAGTAGGCAAACTTACCCGCAGCCTGCACGAATCGATCAAGAATTTTTCCATTGATGCCAGCAAGGCCGGCAGCGCCATGCACGATGAGATGTCGCGCATGCAGGATGCCTCGCAGCGCCTGAACTACGTGATCGAAAAAACCGAACAGGCCGCGAACAAAACGATGGACATGGTGGAAAGCACAATTCCGGTCTCATCGCAGCTGGGTGACCGTGCCCGCGAATTGAAACCGGAATGGCAACGCCTGATGCGGCGGGAAATGAAGCCGGAAGAATTCCGGCTGCTGACGCGGGAAATGGACAATTTCCTTGATATGGCGGCGCATGAAACCTCAAAGATCGACAGCAATCTTTCCAATATTCTGCTGGCGCAGGATTTCCAGGATCTCACCGGCCAGGTGATCAAGCGCGTGATCCAGCTGGTGCAGGAAGTGGAAGAAAGCCTGGTGCATCTGGTTCGCATGGCTGGCGCCATCGACGAGATCACCGGAATGAAACACGATATACCCGAAAAGATAGTGGATACCTCGCAGCCCAACATCGGTCCGGAAGGACCCATCATCAATCCGGACAAGCGCAACGACGTGGTGGCTGGTCAGGATGATGTGGATGCGCTGCTGTCCAGTCTTGGTTTCTGATGGAGTCAGGGGATGAGTTTCGACGCTGATGAAGAGATTCTGCAGGATTTTCTGGTTGAAGCCGGCGAAATCCTCGAAGTGTTATCGGAACAGCTGGTGGAACTGGAAAACCGGCCCGACGACGCCAATCTGCTCAATGCCATTTTTCGTGGCTTTCACACTGTAAAAGGCGGTGCCGGTTTTCTGCAGCTGGATACACTGGTGGAACTCTGCCACGCTGCCGAAAACGTGTTTGACCTGCTGCGCAACAACAAGCTGTCGATCACCTCCGAACTGATGGATGTGGTGCTGCAGGCCCTCGATGCAGTGAACAACATGTTTGCGCAGGTGAATGCGCGCGCCTATCCCGAACCTGCCGATCCTTCTCTGATGGAAGCGCTGCATGCCATCATCCGCGGCGAAGCTCCTGGCGCTGCACATGCTGCCGCGCCTGAACCTGAAGAGGAAGCACCGGCGCCCGCAGCGAAAAAATCAGCCGCCGGTAAAACGCAGGGCGATATCACGGACGAGGAATTTGAGCAGCTGCTCGACGCACTGGCGGATGAAAAGGCGCCGGCGAAACCCGCTGCACCGGCGGACACCGGAGTCGATCTTTTTGGTGAAGACGAGGAAGTGAAGGCCGCCGCCGGCGGCGGAGACGAAATCACGGAAGCCGAATTCGAAGCCCTGCTGGACCAGTTGCATGGCAAGGGCAAACCAGTGGGCGCAGCCAAACCGGCGGCATCTACTGCGGCGCCTGCCAAAGCGGCGGGTGGCGAGGAAATTTCCGATGACGAATTCGAGGCGTTGCTGGATGAACTGCATGGCAAGGGCAAACATGGTGGCCTGCCAAAGTCTGCCGACGAATCACCGGCGCCCAAAGCAAAAGGCAAGCCCGGTAGCGAAGACCTGATTTCCGATGATGAATTTGAATCCCTGCTGGACGAACTGCATGGCAAGGGCAAGGGCCCAACCCACAAGGGTGGGAGCGAAACCCCTGCCAGCACCGTAGCGGCGGCGAAACCGGCAGCACCCAAAGCGCCTGCCAGCGAAAAACCGGCGGCCAAGCCGGCCGCCCGTCCGGAACCGAAAGCGGATGCGCCTGCTGCAGCGCGCCCGGCGGCCAAACCCGCTGCCGCAGCGGCTTTCGATGATGAAGATGATGAGCGCAAGGCGGCCCGGCCTGGTGCTGCCGGTGCAGCGGCACCCAAGGAAGCAGCCGAAAACACCGTGCGCGTCGACACCAAACGCCTGGACGACATCATGAACATGGTGGGCGAGCTGGTGCTGGTGCGCAACCGCCTGGTGCGGCTGGGTCTGCGCAGTGCTGACGAGGATCTGGCGAAAGCGGTGGCAAACCTGGACGTAGTCACCGGCGATCTGCAAACCGCCGTGATGAAGACCCGCATGCAGCCGATCAAGAAAGTATTCGGCCGCTTCCCGCGCGTGGTACGCGATCTGGCGCGCAACCTCAAGAAAGAAATCAATCTGGAACTGGAAGGCGAGGAAACCGATCTCGACAAGAATCTGGTGGAAGCGCTGGCCGATCCGCTGGTGCACCTGGTACGCAACAGCGTCGACCATGGGATCGAGGCACCGGATGTGCGGGAAAAAATGGGCAAACACCGCACTGGCCGCGTTGTACTGGCCGCGCAGCAGGAAGGCGATCATATTGTGCTGTCCATCACCGACGACGGCGGCGGCATGGACCCTGCGGTACTCAAACGCAAGGCCGTGGAAAAAGGGCTGATGGACACGGAAACCGCCGAGCGCCTCAGCGACACCGAAGCCTTCAACCTGATTTTTCACCCGGGCTTTTCCACCAAGGACACCATCTCCGATGTGTCGGGCCGTGGTGTCGGCATGGACGTGGTGAAAACCAAGATCAGCCAGCTCAATGGCACCATCGACGTCAAATCCGAAAGAGGAGTGGGCACCCGTATCGCCATCAAGGTGCCACTCACTCTCGCCATCATGCCGACGCTGATGGTCATGCTGGGCCGCCAGGCGTTCGCGCTGCCGCTGGTGAATGTGAACGAAATTTTTCATCTGGATCTGTCACGTACCAATGTGGTGGATGGACAGGAAGTGGTGGTGGTGCGGGAAAAAGCGCTGCCGCTGTTTCATCTCAAACGCTGGCTGGTGCGTGGAGCAGCGGCCAGCGAACGCGAGGCCCATGTGGTGATCGTCAGCGTGGGTACACAGAAAGTCGGCTTTGTGGTGGACCAGCTTATTGGCCAGGAAGAAGTTGTGATCAAACCGCTGGGGAAGATGCTGCATGGCACGCCGGGTATGGCCGGCGCCACCATCACGGGCGACGGCCGAATTGCGCTGATCCTGGATATTCCCAGCATGTTGAAAGCGTACGCGCATCGAGGATGAAGCCGGTGTTGAGTGAAGTCCGGCAGCGCGTGGGGAGATGACAGATGCCGATCCAGGTCCTTGTGGTCGATGATTCCGCTTTTTTTCGCCGGCGGATAAAGGAAATTCTGGAAAAAAATCCTGAAATCCGGGTCTGCGGTTTTGCCGACAACGGCCGTGATGCGGTGGACAAGGCGCTGACGTTGAAGCCGGATGTCATCACCATGGATTACGAGATGCCGTTGATGGATGGCATCTCTGCCGTGCGCGCCATCATGGCGAAGCAGCCCACACCTATCCTGATGTTTTCATCCCTGAGTTTTGAAGGTGCGCGCGTTACGCTCGACGCGCTGGACGCCGGGGCGCTGGATTACCTTCCCAAAAGTTTCGAATCCATGTCTGGCGATCCCGGGGAAAGCGCCCGCATCCTGCAGGACAAGGTGCTTGCGATTACGCGACGCGGCCGGATCATGCCGCGGCCTGTGCCACCGGTTGCCGCTGCAGCGCCAGTTAAGCCAGCACCGTCCGCGCATTCGCCCGCGCCGCCATCACCAGCAGCGCCGCGGGTTGCAGCGCGACCGCTGCCCGCTGCGACCGCCCCGTCGTCGCCGGCAGTGGCGCGCAAATCCACCGTGCTGGATACGCTCAATGGCGAGCGTCCGCGCCTGATTCTGATTGGTGCGTCCACTGGCGGTCCGGTGGCACTGCAGAATGTCCTGCAGGAACTGCCCGCCAATTTTCCGTTCCCGATTCTGCTGGTGCAGCACATGCCCGGCACCTTTACCACGGCGTTTGCGGAACGGCTCGACCGTTTGTGCAAAATCCGCGTGAAAGAAGCAGAGGACAATGATCCGGTACGTCCGGGCTGGGCCCTGCTGGCACCCGGCGGCAAGCAGATGTTGCTGGATGCACGCGGCCAGGCGGTGTCGGTGGTGGAGGGCAACGAGAAGATCCAGTACCGGCCCAGCGTCGATGTCACCTTCGGTTCGGCTGCCCGCAGTGTGAAAGGCAAGATTCTTGCAGCAGTTCTTACCGGCATGGGACACGACGGTCGTGAAGGCTGCAAGATGCTGAAACGTGGCGGCGCTACCGTTTGGACCCAGAACGAACAGAGTTGTGTGGTGTATGGCATGCCGATGGCGGTGGAAACTGCAGGCTTGTCCGACGCCGTTGTGGATTTGAAGGATCTTGGAAAATACCTGAGCGAGTTGCGCTGACACCATGGATATTCTGAGCCTGATTGGTATTCTCGTCGGTATCGTTGCCATCATTGGTGGCAATGCGATGGAGGGCGGGCATATTTCCGGCCTGGCCAATGCGCCCGCAGCCGTGATCGTTATCGGCGGTACTTTTGGCGCCGCCATGCTGCAGACGCCCATGGTGACGTTTCGCCATGCCTTCGTCGTGCTGCGCTGGGTGGTGTTTCCGCCAGTGGTCAACATGCGCGACAACATCGGCAAGGTCATCAACTGGAGCATGACCGCGCGCAAGGAAGGTTTGCTGGGCCTGGAAGCAATTACTGAGGAGGAATCCGACGCTTTTGCACGCAAGGGTCTGCAACTGTTGGTGGACGGTGGTGAACCGGAAGCGATCCGCAGCATTCTGGAAGTGGAACTGATCACCCAGGAGGATCGCGACCTGCACGCCGCGAAAGTGTTTGAAGCCATGGGCGGCTATTCGCCCACGATCGGTATCATCGGCGCAGTCATGGGGCTGATTCACGTCATGGGCAATCTGGCTGATCCCAGCAAGCTGGGCGCTGGTATTGCCACCGCGTTCGTTGCCACCATCTACGGCGTGGGACTTGCCAACCTGTTGTTTCTGCCCATTGCGGCCAAGCTCAAAACCACTATCAAGGCCAATAGCAATCAACGGGAAATGATAATCGAGGGTCTGATTGCCATTGCTGACGGCGAAAATCCCCGCACCATAGAACTGAAGCTGGAAGGATACGTGAGCTAGGTTCGCCGCCATGAGCAGCAAAGCCTATCAGGGGCGTTATATGATCCGACGAAAAGAGGAGGAGCACGAAAACCATGAGCGCTGGGTAATTTCCTATGCGGATTTCATTACCCTGCTGTTTGCGTTTTTTGTCGTGATGTACTCCATATCTTCTGTCAACGAAGGCAAGTACAAAGTGCTGTCGGATTCGCTGGTCACCGTATTCCATGCCCAGTCCCGCACCATCGATCCCGTTACCGTCGGCGAGCAGCAGACCCGCGCCAGCAACGATCAGCTGATCCAGTTGCCAGTGCCGGGTGAATTTCCCGCGAAGGATGATTACAAATACACGGTGGAAGGTGTGTTCGACGAGGTGGTGGTCCGCTCCCTCAAGCAGGGCGAGATGCGTGACAAGGAAATCGACCGGCTGTCGAAACTGTCGGAGCAGATGGCGATCACGCTGGAGCAGCAGATCAAGGCCGATCAGGTGCAGATCAAAAGCAATGGCGAGTGGATTGAAGTGAACATCCAGGCCAGCGTGCTGTTTCCCAGTGGCAGCGCGGTTTTGCAACCGGAGGCGTTGCAGATTCTGGCGCAACTGGCCGCCGTTCTGAAGGACACCAGCAACCCCATCCACGTTGAAGGCTATACCGACGACATTCCCATCGAGACACCGCAGTTTCCTTCCAACTGGGAATTGTCGGCGGCGCGGGCGGCGAGCGTTGTGCGCCTGTTTCAGGAGGAAAAACTCGATCCGGCCCGGCTGGCGGCCGTGGGCTATGCAGAATTTCACCCGGTGGCCGATAACAAGACAGAGGAAGGCCGCGCGCGCAACCGCCGCATCTCGCTGGTGATTTCCAAAAATGAAAGTGACGGCAAAACCGCTGCCCAGGCAGCACCGGATTATAAATTGGGTGTCAGCGATCCGCGCCAGGGCGGGCAGGGACAACGCCTGCGTGACGGTGGTGGCGCCGAGGTACCGGTGCGTGTCATTCGCCTGGAAGACGGCGGCGTCTTGTTTTCCGGCGACAAGCCACCCCAGCCGGCGGCACCCTGAGCAGATAATCCTATGAAAATCTGGGCGGTGGCGAATCAGAAAGGCGGCGTTGGCAAAACCACTACGGTGGTGGCGCTGGGCGGATTGCTGGCCAGTGCCGGCAAGCGCGTGCTGCTGATCGATCTCGATCCGCACGGTTCACTTACCAGCTATTTCCGCCTGAATCCGGACGATATCGAACAATCGGTTTTCCAGCTGTTTCAGCATCAGGGTGAAGTGGCGCGCACGTTGCCGCGCCAACTGATCCGTCCTACCGGCTGGCCGCGGCTGGATCTGATGCCAGCATCTACTTTGCTCGCCACGCTGGAACGGCAGGCGGTGAATCAGGGTGGCGCCGGCCTGGTGATTTCCAAAACCCTGGCCTGGCTGTGGGACGATTACGATTTCGTGCTGATGGACACGCCGCCGATTCTGGGCGTGCTGCTGATCAACGCGCTGGCCGCGTGCCAGTATCTCTTGTTGCCGGTGCAGACAGAGTTTCTGGCGCTGAAAGGGCTGGAGCGGATGATGCGTACCTTGCAGATGGTGATGAAATCCCAGAAGCGTGAATTGCCGTACTGCGTGATTCCCACCATGTTCGACCGGCGCACCCAGGCCTCGGTGGGCAGCCTGCGCCAGTTGCGCCAAACCTATGAAGGCCAGATCTGGCCCGCGGCCATCGGTGTCGATACCAAACTGCGGGACGCCAGCAGGGCGGGTTTGCCGCCCAACGCCTTTGATCCCGGCAGTCGTGGCGTCAAAGCCTATGCCTCTCTGCTAAAATATTTATTAACGCAGGAAACCACCGAGGTGCGGAAACAGGTTGTACCGTAACCCGCATGAATCACGATCCTCACGACGGCGATGCTGACAAGGACGGCGCTCAGGCTAATGGCACTTACGTTAACAGCGCTGCCAGCCAGAACGACCGGGCCATTCTTGATTACCTTGATGAAATTCTGCGGGACACCGCGGCAGATACAGCCACAACTGCGGAAAACATCGTGCGCGCGCCGCTGGTGGCGCCGGACAATATTGCCGCCTTCGATGTGAGCCGTCCGCGCAAACCTGATCCAGCGCCCGCCCGCGCAAAAGCCGAACCCCGTCAACCGGTTACGCTGCCGTTTCGCACGGCGGAAAAACCCCGAGTGGTGACATCACCGGCACTGCTGAATGTGCCGTCGGTAACGCAGCCGGCAGAAGACATGCTGGTGGAAGAAATAACCCCGCAACCGTCTATCCCCGCTGCTGCCGCGCCTAAGGAATCAACGCATCAAGAAGCAATCCCTAAAGAATCTATTCAGCAGGAATCTATTCAGCAGGAAACTGCCCGGCAAAAAACGACACCGCAAGAACCGGTTGAAATCATTCATGATCTGGCGCCATCTGTCCCGGCACCGGAGCCGGCCGTAACGCCCGTCACATCCGAGCCCGACCTCCTCACCCTGGAAACCGAATCTGCAGCAGCGGCTGAGTTGCTGCCGCCGGTGCAGGAGTGGCACGACAACGGCCGCCCGGCCTGGGCCCAGCACCGGTTCGAATGCCTGATTTTTTCCGTCGGTGGCCTGAAGCTGGCGGTGCCCCTGATGACACTCGGCGCTATTCACCGGATCGATCGCAAATTCAATGCCTTGCCCCATCAGAGCAGCTGGTTTCTCGGCATTCTGCAAACGCCGGCAGCCGGCAATATCAAGGTGCTGGATACCGCACTGTGCGTGATGCCCGAGCGCTACGATCCGGCTTCCCGCGACAGTCTGGGTTATGTCATCACCATCCATGGCTACGCCTGGGGTCTTGCCTGCCATCAGGTGGAAAAATCCATCACCCTGGAACCGGATCAGGTGAAATGGCGCACGCAGCGGGGTAAACGCCCCTGGCTGGCCGGCACCGTGATTGATCACATGTGCGCGCTGATCGATACCGAAGGCTTCCGCGACCTGATCCTGAAAGCCGAACAATCCCGCTGACATCTCCCGGCAATGGCCGCGCACTGGCAACCCCGCCGCCCTGATCTATAGTTAGAAAACAAAAAGTTAAAGGCGCGTTCTGCGCCTTGACGATTTCTGGCGCACACAGGTGTAAAGAAAATGGCAAAGACAGCGCAGAGCAGCCGGTCCAGCGACGATCCGGTGATTCAATGGGTGACCTTTCGCCTGGCGGGCGAAACCTACGGCATCAACGTAATGCAGGTGCAGGAAGTGCTGCGTTTCACCGACATCGCCCCGGTGCCGGGCGCATCGCACCATGTGCTGGGCATCATCAATCTGCGTGGCAAAGTCGTCACCGTCATCGACACCCGTATCCGCTTCGGATTGCCGAAAGGCGACATCAACGACAACACCCGCATCGTCATCATTGAAGCCAGCTCCCATGTGATCGGCATTCTCGTCGACAGCGTGGCGGAAGTGGTGTATCTGCGCCAGAGCGAAATCGACAGCACGCCCAACATCGGCAACGACGACAGTTCGCGCTTCATTCAGGGTGTCTGCCACAAGGACGGCGAACTGCTGATCCTGGTGGACCTGGACAAGATGCTGAGCGAAGAAGAGTGGGCTGAACTGGAAGTTCTGTAAAAATTCAAGGCAGGAGAAAAATTCATGGCCAGAACGGATGTAGTCGCCGACAGTCAGGTCACCCAGTGGGGCACGTTCCGCCTGGGCGAAGAGATTTACGGCGTCAACGTCATGCAGATCCGCGAGGTACTGCGTTACACCGAAATAACACCGGTGCCGGGCGCGCCTTACTATGTGCTGGGCATCATCAATTTGCGCGGTAATGTCGTCACCGTGATCGACACCCGCACCCGTTTCGGCCTGCAACCGGGCGACGTGGACAACAACAGCCGCATCGTGATCGTGGAAGTGGACAAGCAGGTGATCGGCATGCTGGTGGACAGCGTGGCGGAAGTCACTTATCTGAACGAATCGGAAATCGAAAAGGCACCCAGCGTCGGCAACGAGGAAACCTCGAAATTCATCACCGGCGTGTGCAACAAAAACAACGAGCTGCTGATCCTGATCGATCTGGAGCGGATGATACATCCCGGTGGCAGTCAGGCCATGGGTGAAGCGGCAGGATTTTGAGGAGCGCGTAAATGTTGCTGGACCAATTCTGGATGGGTGTCGTGATTGCCGGCGTGCTGTGCGGCAGCTTGCTGTTCCTGCTGGTGCTGTTGCAGCGCACCCGGCAGTCGCAACAGGTATTGCAGGAAGAAAAGAAACTGCTGGAAGCCCGCATCAGGAATCTGGAAAGCAGAATCGAATTGCTCGACACCGGCGCGAAGGGCATGGGCCATCGCCTGATGCTGGCTGAGAAAAAACTGAACCTGACCATCGAACGGCAGGACGATCTGTCCAGCAACAATTCCGACCAGCTGTTGCGGCGGCAGGCGGACCGGCTGCTGAAAGGGCGCAACGTTCCCGAGGAAGCCGATGCGGTGTCCCGCTCCGAAGCCAAATTAATGGCACTGGTGGGCGGCAAGCCCCAGGAAAAGAGCTAACAGTATTAGATTTGTCGTGAACCCTGACGCTTTGGTTAACAAATAACCTAATAAATTCAACTAGTTGCGCATACCTTTCCGCATTTTTATCGCGAAACATTCCATCCTGCAAAAAGCCTCACACCTATACTGAAACTGTAAATAGTTGCTGCCCTGGGGTGTGAGTCATGAAGTTCGTTGCGCGCGTATTGAGCCTGTTCGCCATCGTCATCCTGCCGTTGTCAGTACAGGCAGCAGAGGCACCGGATACTGTGTTTGGTGCCAAAACCGTAACGCTGGACCAGGCCAAGTCGCTGTTCGACGAAGGCGCGGTGTTTATTGATGTGCGCGATCCGCAGGCCTGGAGTCTGGGCCATATCGAGGGTTCGGTGAATCTGGATTTCAACGCCAGCGAATTTGCCGTGCTGTATATCTCGAAGGAACTGGATCGCAAGACGCCCATCGTTTTTTACACCAACAGCCCCCTGGAAGCCCGCAGTGCGATGGCGAGCTTTTTCGCATCCAACTGGGGTTACCAGAACGTGTATTACTTCCGCGAAGGATTTTATTCCTGGATGGCCGCCGATTTTCCGGTTGAATTGAAACTGGCCGGCCGCAGTGTCCAGTCCGACAGCAGTATTCAGTAAGTTTGTAAGGTAGTCAGGGTAGTTGGCGTCGGTTTAAGGCGCGCAGTTGAATTCGAGGGCCGTTCCGGTGGGAACGGCCTTTTTTTGTGTGGGGTTTGGGCGGTGCGGGAGGTGGGGCAGGGGAGGACGTCATCCGGACCCTTGGTATTCACTTCGAATGAGCCACGCCACTGCCGATCACTGACATGATGGTTGCAGTATTTGTTTCATTTTGGTACTTTCGTACCAAATAAAACAACAAGGATACCGTCGTGAACCTGTTTCGCTCGATGCAAATAACATTGACGGGATGCGCGCTCGCAATCACAGGCAACTCGTTCGCGTCTGTTGAGCTACCGCCGCTGGCAGTGCAGCGGTCGGGTATGCCGGCGATTATCGATAATCAGCACCGAACGGTGTTATTACGGGGCGTGAATCTGAACGCCTTGGGGGATTACTACCAGGCGAATGCCAACTACCCAACGGTTATCGATGCGTCTGAACATGATTTTGCCGAGATGGCCAAACTGGGCATGAATGTAGTGCGTCTTGTCATTAACTGGTCGGCACTGCAGCCCGAGCGCGATCATATTGACCATGACTACATCGACCGCATCAAAACGATGGTGGGGCACGCAAAAAAGCACGGCTTATATACGATTATCGACATGCACCAGGATGCATGGGGTAAACACATTGCCAGCAATGGCTCGGAACAATGCGGATTTTTTGAAACCGCTATCGGTTGGGATGGCGCACCGCATTGGGCTACGTTGACTAACGGTGCCTCTACGTGTCGATTGAGAGTGCGCGAAATATCCCCCGCAGTCGCAACGGCTTTCGAGAATTTCTGGCGTAACCGTGAAGGCATACAGGATGAATTGATCAAGGTGTGGGGCGTTCTGGCGCGTGAATTTGCGGATGAACCTGCCGTTGCAGGATACGATTTGCTGAATGAACCGAATTTCGGTTTATCGGTCGGAATTTCCCAAACGCTTTTGATGGGTAATTACTACAGCAAAGCCATTCGAGCGATACGCGCGGCTGAAAAAGGCGTACCCGGTGGTTTTGCACACATCGCATTTTTTGAGCCCAGTGTCGAGTGGTCGGCCTTTGGCGTAACCCTGATGCCACTGGGCTTGTTCCTGTTCGATAACAATATTGTCTTCGCGCCTCACTTGTATGGTGGATCAATCACCGTAACGGGCACTATCGGCTCCGGCTATCAGGCGGCCAAAAAAGTTGCCGATCTGTATCGCACTCCGTTCTGGTCGGGGGAATGGGGCTGGTTTGGCAGTGCAGAAGAAAGTGAACCGCAGATATGGGCCTATGCCCAACACGAAGATGCCTATCGCATTGGTGGTGCCGTCTGGCAGTGGAAACAAGCCTGTGGTGACCCGCACGCGCAAGGCATCTGGTCTGGGCGCGAGATCGAAGGCGAACAGAATCACGTGAATGTTACGTGGTGCCCGGGCGATCTTCCGTTACGTATATCACCGGCGTATCAACGCGTTTTGAGCCGGGCCCGGCCCTTATATGCGCCAGGTGAGCTGGTGGCGTTGCACAGCAATCCATATACAGGATCGATGCGTCTGGAGGGCAATGCCAAAGCCAGCGGCACGCTACTGCTTTGGGTACCGGAACGTGAGGGGGTTGCAGGCCCTGAAGTGAGAGGGGGCGAGGTGCAGGGCGTTGTGGAAGTGCCCGGCGGCTATCAGGTGAGTGTGACGGTGGCATCCCGCTATGCGGTTGAAGTGGATTACTGAGCTCACCCGTCATTGTTGGGGCGATGCTCCAGCGCCGCCACCCCGTCCCGCGCCGGCCTCCCGAACCCCGCCGGCGTTTTCCCCTTCAACATATAAACAAACGCAATGATCTCGGCGATGGCGCGATACAACAACTCCGGAATTTCGTCGCCCACTTCCAGACGGGCCAGAATCTCCACCAGTTCGGGATTTTCATAGATCGGCACTTCGTGTTCCCGCGCGATGCGTAAAATTTCATCCGCCAGTTCCGACGCGCCCGACGCACTCACCACCGGCGCGTGCTGGCCATCGTACGTCAATGCCACTGCCTTGGTGGGCGCTTCGCTGGTCATGTCTTGATGTCCACCAGTTGGTTGCGCACGCCGGTGCGGTCGTTCTCCGGAATGCCCAGGTGTCCCTGCATTTTTTCCACATGGATGCCCATGTCCGTCAGCGCCTGCTCCAGAAAATTGAAGTGCGCCTTGGTCTGCGCCAGCGTGTTTTCCCAGGCGGCCCAGAAGGTCACGGCCATGTTGTTGCCCGCCAGACTCAGCTGGCAGAACATGGGGCCGAGCCCTTCGATGTCGAAACCCAGTTGCACCTGCCAGCGTTTGGTGAGCGACTTGTCGCGGCGCTCCTGGTCCGTTTGCGGTTCCTGCTCGATCTTGAACTGGAACATGTCCACCTGACCGGCGTGAAGAAACGGAACTTCAAAACTCAGGGTGGGTTGCGCGTTGTTGTCCTGTTTCTGGGCGCTGCTGGTCAGCTGGTGCAACGTCATGCGTGCCAGCGCGCCACGCACCTGCTTCAGCAGAATGTTGACGATGGCATCTGCCATTTCGTCGCCTTTCAGGGTGGGGCGGCTGCGGGGATGGGGTTGCACCAGCACCTGGCCGGGCAGTGGCGGCAGCAGCAGAAGGTCGGCGGCGGTGGGCTTGCCGGTGTCCAGACGGGTTTCGCCGCGCACGGCGTCGGCATAGCGCTGGATGCCGGGATGAGAGGCCGCGCGCTCGGTGCCCGCAACGCCGGGCTGGCCGCTGCGAGCATTACGGTTCATGAGCCGGGCCAGCAACTGCTCCGGTGTTTCGGCCCCGGGCTCGGCGACGGGCGTCGCATTTTTTCCCGCAGCAGCTGTATCCGCGTCCGCCTGCGCGGGTGCCAGTGCTGCGGTTCCCGGCTTCGCCTGTGCGGCATTTTTATCCGCTGCCGGTTGCCCCTGCGCATCCCGCAACGCGACTTCCAGTTTCTGCAGTGCCAGTTTGAAATCCTTGCCGAGAGCATCCGCCAGATCGGGCGCCACTGGCGTTGTCGTTGCAGACGATTTGGCATTGGTGGCGGGCGAGGTCTCGCTACTGTCGGGGGAATCCTGCATCAGCCGCTGGAAAGATTCGCGCACGGCGCGCGCCAGTCCGGCCAGTGTACCGGCGGGCGACGGATTTGGTTGCAGGTTGGGCGCGTGCGGCTCGCCGGTCGGGGCGTCGGTATCCAGTGGCAGTTTTTGCAGGTGCGCAATCAGGCTGGCCAGTTTGGCTTCCAGCAACAGTCCGCTGTGCTGCACCACCGCCTGCATCTGGCCGGGCTGGCGGATCTGATCGGGATTGGGCAGTGTCTGCGCCAGTTGCTGCAATACGGCCTGCAGCGGAGCGGGCAGTGTGGCGAGGGTTTGCGCCGATGACCTACTCAACAGTTGCAGCACATTGGCCAGCAGCGGCAGCGCGCTTTGCTGCGCCGGCACCCACTGCTTCAGCAGCGCGACCAGTTGCTGGGGCATGCTGTTGCCGGGTGGAAGAATCTGCTGGATCGCAATGCCCTGGCCCGCCGTTGCGTTGACATTGAGCCGCGTGTCCGCCGGCAGCGGAAACGGGGCCTGGGTACGCACCAGCAGGGCTTGCCCGTTTTGCAGTGCACGCAGCTGTTCCGGCGTGAGGCTGCTGACGGGGACAGCACCGGCACTTGCAGTGGCAGCCGGATTCAGCTTCAGCAGAATATCCCAGGCGGGCTTTTCCAGATTGCCGCTGGCCTGCCGCGCTTTCACTTCCACCACCACGGCTTCCAGCGATTTGGCCACCGAGTCGGCAGCCACGTCCGCCGCCGACGTTGCTGCCGATGTTGCAGCGGCGGCGGGCGGTGTCGCAGTGCTGGACGGGGTGGCGGTGGGCGTTGCCGCCGAACCGCGTGGAATCTCGATCATATGGCCTCGTTTTTCGTTCAGTATAGGCCAGGTCGCGAGGGTTCAGAGCGCAGCTGTCAACGCTGCTATTTCAGCAGGGCGGCCACACACACCAGCATGCCCATGCCCAGGAAAATCCACTTCAAGGTGGTCTGGTGGGCGGTCACGGCGAACTTCACGCTCAGCTGCACGCCGACAATGGTGCTGATGCCCACGATCAGCCCCGGCAGCCACAGCACCTGGTCGCGCACGATGAACACCGCCAGTGGCAGCAGGCCGAACACTACGGTGCAGGCCATCTTCAGCGCGTTGGCCCGCACCAGGTCATAACGCAGGATGCCCGCCAGCACCGTCAACAGCAGAAAACCCACGCCGGCCTGCACGAATCCGCCGTACAGCCCCGCCACGAACAGCCAGCCCCAGGCAGCGGGCTTCTCCGCGACGGTGAAGGTGGTTTCCCCCATTGCGGGAAAGGTGGACGGTTTCAGCAGGACCAGCAGCATCATTGTCATCATGGTGCCCAGCAGGACGGGTTTGAGAATCGCGGGAGGAATGTAGGAGGCGGTCAGCGCGCCGATCAGTGCGCCCAGCACGCTGGGCACCAGGATCGGCACCAGGGCTGCCTGTTCCAGCTTGCCATGGCGGCGATAGCCCCACACACCGGCTACGGATTGTAGAAATACACCGATGCGATTGGTGCCGTTGGCGATGTCGGCGGGCATGCCCAGCAGCATCAGGGCGGGCAGGGTGAACAGCGAACCGCCACCCGCCAGGGTATTGATGAAGCCGGCGGCTACACCCGCAAGGATCAGCACGCACAGGTGCAGAACGTCGATTTCCATGGTCCATCCACCGCCCACTGCAAGGAGCAGGCAGTGTAGTGAGTGGCCCGTTGCGCTGCAATTCCCGACAGGCACTGGCCACAGGCAGGGGACATTGCGGTGCGATTCGATATAATGTCCGCCTTTCAACCAAATGCTGTTAGGCCATAGCCGGTGTCGGAATTGTTGCTGCATGTGAAAGGACTGTCCTGCGAACGGGATGACCGGATGCTGATCCGCGATCTGGCGTTCGACCTGCATGGCGGCGAGATCCTGCAGATCGAAGGCCCCAATGGCAGCGGCAAAACCACGTTGATCCGCATCCTGTGCGGCCTGTCGGATGATTACGAAGGCGAGCTGCACTGGCGCGGTCAGCCCCGGCATCGCAACGACGACCGTTTCCGCCAGGAACATCTGTATTTCGGGCATCTCACCGGCATCAAGACATCGCTTTCCCCCCGTGAAAACCTGCGCTGGATACTGCAACTGAAAGGTGTGGGCACCAGCAGCCCTGCTCTGGATACGGCCATCGAAACCGCGCTGGAAAAAGTGGGGCTGGCCAGTTACGAGGATGTGCCGGTGTATGCGCTGTCGGCCGGGCAGAAGCGGCGGGTGGCGCTGGCGCGGCTGCAGGTGGAGCCGGCGCTGTTGTGGGTGCTGGACGAACCTTTCACTGCTATTGACCGCAAGGGCGTGGCGGAGCTGGAAGCGCTGATCCAGCAACATGCAAATCGTGGCGGCAGTGTGCTGCTGACGACCCATCACGCACTGGACATTCCCGGCCTGCGCAAATTGCAGCTGGGACTGGGGGGTGGCCAGTGGGCACTGAACTGAACCCGGCTTCTGTGAACCCGGCTGTTGTGAAACCACCTTCCATGGCGCAGGGCTTCAAGGCCATGCTGCGGCGCGATCTGGTTGTCGCGTTTCGCCAGCGGAGCGATCTGGTCAACCCGTTGTTTTTCTTCATCATGGTGATTGCCCTGTTTCCGCTGGGCATTGGCCCCGAGCCGTCCACGTTGCAAAAAATCGCGCCGGGGGTGATCTGGATCGCCGCGCTGCTGTCTACCTTGTTGTCAGTGGACAGCCTGTTCCGCCAGGATTTCGACGACGGTTCGCTGGAACTGGCGCTGCTCAGCCCGCAGCCCCTGTTCGTGCTGGTGCTGGGCAAGATCGTCGCGCACTGGCTGGTGACGGCGCTGCCGCTGATTCTGGTGTCGCCGGTGCTGGGTGTCATGCTGTATATGGATGCTGACACCATTCAGGCGACGCTGTGCAGCCTGTTGCTGGGCACGCCGGTGCTGAGCATGATCAGTGCGATCGGCGCCGCGCTCACGGTTGGCTTGCGCAAGGGCGGCGTGCTGGTGGCCATCATCGCGCTGCCGCTGTATGTGCCGGTGCTGATTTTTGGCACCGGCGCGGTGGAGGCAGCGTCGATGGGCATGGCGTTCGGCGGGCAGCTGGCGATCCTGGGCGCGTTCCTGATTCTGGCGCTGGCGTTCGCACCGTTCGCCATCGCCGCGGGCCTGCGCATCAGTTTGAACGGATAACAAAGTTTATGAACATCAAGCAGGATGAAAACGTCGAAGCTGGACACGCCGTTAACCCTTCCCTGGGGGCTGCTCCGCGGCATCCATGCCGCAGAGCGTCCATCTTCGACGTTTTCATCCTGCTTGATGTTTTCTGCTGATTAACGAGGATCAACGTGTTCGCCACCATCAAACGTCTTTATCACCAGTTCGGCTCGCCGCGTTATTTCTACGACATGACGGGGAAAATGCTGCCCTGGCTGATCGCCGGCGCCGTGCTGCTGATCATTCCCGGTATTGTCTGGGGCCTTGCGTTTGCGCCACCCGATTATCTGCAGGGCAACAGTTACCGCATCATGTACATCCATGTTCCCGCCGCCAGCCTGGCCATGGGCGCCTATGTGATGATGGCCGTGGCCGGCGTCGTGGTGCTGGTGTGGCGCATGAAAATGGCGGAAATGGTGGCGCGCTCGATTGCGCCCATCGGTGCCTCGTTCGCCTTCCTGTGTCTGATCACCGGCGCCATCTGGGGCAAGCCCACCTGGGGCACCTGGTGGGTGTGGGATGCGCGGCTCACCTCCATGCTGATTCTGCTGTTCCTGTACATTGGCGTGATGGCATTGAACATGGCGATTGAAAATGCCCAGTCCGCCGCCCGCGCCACCGCCGTGCTCAGCATCGTCGGCGCGGTGAACATTCCCATCATCAAGTATTCGGTGGAATGGTGGAACACACTGCACCAGCCAGCGTCCATCAGCATGACGTCGTCCTCCATGGCGACGGAAATGCTGATTCCGCTGCTGCTGTGTATTATCGG
>JBMOPR010000375.1:11071-20346 GCA_049323075.1 Pseudomonadota bacterium | reverse complement strand
GGAATCGCGTACAGATCCTCGCCCACCCGCACCATCAGCGCGCGGTTCACCGACACGGTGAACGGCAGGCGGATGGTGAACTGGGAACCGGCACCCGGCGCCGAGTGGATTTTCACGTTACCGCCCAGCTGCTTGATCTCGCTGTGCACCACGTCCATGCCCACGCCACGGCCGGAGATCTGCGTCACCTTCTCGGCGGTGGAGAAACCGGGCTTGAAGATGAACTGCATGATTTCCTTGTCGGACAGCGGCGCGTCGGCTTTCATCAGGTTGCGTTCGATGGCGCGCTGTTTCACCTTGTCCAGCGCGATGCCCTTGCCGTCGTCGGTCAGACGCAACACCACTTCGCCGCCTTCGCGGGCCAGGTGGATGGTGATGCGGCCTTGCTCTTTCTTGCCCTTGGCGATGCGGTTTTCCGGCATTTCCAGACCGTGGTCCACCGCGTTGCGCAGCATGTGTTCCAGCGGCGGCACCATCCGTTCCAGCACCGTCCGGTCCATTTCACCTTCGGCGCCGACGATTTCCAGATCCGCTTTCTTGCCCAGTTCCTGCGCCACCTGACGCACGATGCGGCGCAGACGCGGCACCATGCGGCTGAAGGGCACCATGCGCGAACGCATCAGGCCTTCCTGCAGTTCGGTGTTGATGCGGCCCTGCTGGATCAGCAGCGTTTCCGCATCGCGGGCGCGGTTCACCAGCGAGTCCCGCAGGTCGGTCATGTCGGACACGGTCTCGCCCAGCGAACGGGACAGCTGGTTGAGGGTGGAATAGCGGTCCATTTCCAGTGGATCGAATTCCTCGTACTCGGTGCCTTCGGTGGCGGCCTGCTGGTAGCGGTGCAGAACCTGCGCTTCGGTTTCCATATCAAGCCGGCGCAGCAGTTCGCGGGCGCGGTCGATGGTCTGGCTGATTTCGCCGATGACCGTGCTGAAATCCGTCATCTCCTGCTCGATCCGGCCGCGGATGATGGAGGTTTCCCCCGCCAGGTTGACCAGGTTCTCCAGCAGGTCGGCGGGCACCTTCACGCTTTCGTCGCTGCGGCGCTTGGGCTCGTCCAGGTGGAAGGCAGAGGCGGGCAGCAGGTCTGGCGTTTCAAAGTCAGGCAGCGGTTGCGCGACGATGGGGATTACGTTGTCGGGAATGGCGGGCTGCTCGGCCACCGGTTCCAGCTGTTCCGCCTGTGCTGCTGCCAGTGCCGGGGTTTCGGCTTCCGGCTGCGGTTCTGTCGTCACTTCGGCGGCGGTGATCAGTTCACCGCCGTGCTTGCGCAGGTGATCCATCTGCACGAACAGTTTATCGTGCTCGGCCTGGATGCGGGCGAAGTAGGCGTCGTCCTGCGGTACCCGGTCCACTTCGGACTGGATCAGGAAGCTTTCGAAATGGTGGCTGAGATCGCCGATGTGCATCATGCCCGCCAGACGGGCACCGCCCTTGAGGGTGTGCAGCAGGCGTTTCATTTCCTCCAGGTAGGCCGGGTTGTCGCGGTCTGCCAGCCAGGCGTTGATGGTGTTGTCGATGCCTTCGGTGAGTTCCCCGGCTTCTTCCAGGAAGATCTCCAGGATCCCGGTGTCGATACCTTCGCCGGACAGGGCCTGCAGGGCGTGGGAGTCCTCCTCCGGCTCCGCCTCGTTGGCGGCGATGGCGTAGGTGGCCTGCGCTTCTGCGTGGTCTTCCGGTGCCACGTGCTCGGGCTCGGCGCCCAGTCGGCCGTGAACGAAATCGTCGATCTTGCCGATCAGGTCGGGAGCGGGGGCCGGGGCCAGTCCTTTCTGCACTTTTTCCAGCATCACCGCCAGGCGGTCATGGCACTGGTTGAGCAGGTCGAACAGGGCAGGCACGGCAGTGAAACGACGCTCGCACAGGCCTTCGTACAGGTTCTCCAGGTGGTGCGACAGATCACCGATCTCGCGCATGTCGGACATGCGGGCGCCACCCTTCAGCGTGTGCAGGTCACGCTGTAGCGCGGCCACGACTGCCAGATCGTCGGGATTTTCCATCCAGCTTTGCAGCTGGTTGGCGGTGGATTCCATGATGTCGCCGGCTTCTTCCAGAAAGATTTCCACCAGTTCCGGATCGAAATCGCTGGCGGGGCCGGCGCTGGCCAGGGCGGGGGAGATTTCCTCCTCCAGCTGATCCAGCTCACCGGCTTCTTCCAGCGGGGCTGCATCCTCGGTGCTGTCCAGCACGAATTCCTCGGCTTCGAAGGCCGGCAGGCTGTCCAGAACCGGTTCTTCGAAGGACGGTTCCGCGAAGGTGGGTTCTTCGAGCTTGAATTCTTCCAGCACCGGTTCTTCGAACAGGTGCGCCGGGGCCTCCTCTTCCAACCTGAATGCAGGCTCTTCTTCGGCAGCGGCTGTTTCGGCAAAGTCGGGTTCGGCAAAGTCGGGTTCGGCCGACGCGGGTTCGGGCTGGGCTTCGGTTTCCGGTTCAAACCGGAACAGCGGGGCTTCTTCCTCGACCGGTTCGCCCGGTTCGAGAGTTTCGGCTGGTTCCAAGGCTTCGAACAGAAGTTCGGCTTCGGGCTCGGGGGTCTGCTCCACGTGCAACTGGGCGGCGTGCTCGATCTGTTCGCTGACCTGGGGTGCCTGATCCATCAGTGCCTGCAGTTCCGACACGATGGCGTCCGCCGGGGCGATGGGCTGGCCGGCTGCGATGTAATCCATCATGTTGACCAGTTCTTCGTGGGCCTTGTGGGCTGTGCGGAAGAACGTGGAATCCGGCGTGATCATGCCGCTGGCAGCAGCGTTGTAGAGTTCTTCCAGGGTCATGCACAGTACGACCACTTCCGACAGCTGGGCCGCGCTGGCGCCACGGGCCAGGATGCGCAGTTCCTGGCGCAGGTTGTCGAGCTGGGCGCCGGGGATGGGATTTTCCTCCCAGTGCCGCAGAACGTCGCCCGCGTCCACGATCAGGTCCATGCCTTCCGCCAGGAACAGCGACACCAGCGCCGGATCGGGCCGGCCCAGTTTCGCGGCCTGGGCCTCGCGGGCGTGCTTGAGTTTTTCCTCGCGCATCTGTTCGATGCATTCCAGCACGATCTCGCTGCCATGCAGCGGCTGCGACGGATGGGATTTCAGATCCACCAGGCCCTGTTCGATCAGGCGCACCACGTCATCCAGCAACAGCTTGATGCGTTCGTCGGCGGGCACACCCTGCAGATGACATTCCTTGATGAAGCGCTCGATGGGCGTGGCCAGTTCGGCGATCGGCTTGATGCCGGCCATGTGGGCACTGCCTTTCAGGGTATGCAGGGCGCGCAGCAGGGTTTCGGTGAGGGGCTCGCGCTCGCTGGCGGCGGCCAGGAATTCCTTGATGGTCTGCAGGTGGGCGGCAGCTTCCTGACTGAAGATGTCCACCAGTACCGGATCGATTTCGATGGCGGTCGGCGCGGGTGCGGCTTCGACAGCGGCGGGGATTTCCTCGGCCAGGGATATTTCTTCCACCAGCGGCGGTTCCACCAGGGGAAGTTCGTCGCTGCTGGCTGCCAGGAGGAAGTCGTCGGCCGCCACCTCTGGTACCTGTGCTGCAGCGTCGTCCACCTGTTCTTCGACGAAGCCGAGATCGCTCCAGTCCGCAGCGGTTTCCGCTTCCAGGATCGGCAATTCGGCTTCCGGTTCCAGCAGGTCGAATTCGAGGCCGGATTCTTCCGCCACCTCCGCTGCCGCTTCGACGTGCTCGCGGTCTTCCAGGCTGGCAAATTCGTCTGCCAGTTCGAATTCAGTCTCTTCAATAGCAGGCTGCTCGAAGGCAGGTGCGGCTTCGGCAACGGCAGTTTCCTGCGCGTGCGCACCGGATTCGTCCTCCAGCGCGAAGCCCCACTCCTCGGCGGCAGCTTCGGTTTCGGCGGCTTCCTGTGCCGGCTCTGCTGCGGCCAGGGCGATCGCTTCCGGCGCTTCCTCGGCAATTGCAGCAGCCGTTGGTGCGACAGGTGCCGGTGCGGCAGCAGCCAGGCTGAGATCGGCGGGAATCGCGGGTGGGGTCTGGCCCTTGGCCAGGGCATCGGCCACGGCGGCCAGTGCATCCACATTGATGGTGTGTCTGGTGCGGTTCTCGAAGGATTTCACCAGTGACGGCACCACACCGGTAACTGTCTCGACGATGCGGATCACGGCACCGCTGGCGGGAACGCTGTGGTCCAGCACACGGTTGAGCATGTTCTCGACCGACCAGGCCAGTTCGCCGATGATTTTTGCGCCCACCATGCGGCCGCTGCCCTTCAGGGTGTGATAGGCACGGCGCAGTTCCTTGAGGGCACCCTCGTTTTCAGTATCCGCGGCCCACTGGGGCAGATTTTCGTTGATGGTTTCCAGTACTTCGCCGGCTTCCTCGATGAAGATTTCAATGACTTCATCGTCGATCAGCTCGTTGTCTTCTTCTTCCAGCGGCTCCGCGCTGGCGGCCGGGACCACCGGCGCGGTCGGTGCAGGGGTGGGTTCCGCTTCCAGTTCAGCCAGTTCTTCTGCGCTGAAGGTGATGAATTCCTCGTCTTCGCCGGGCACCAGGGTCAGCTCGGCTTCGATGGCTGTTTCATCTGCCTCTTCTTCGACTTCTGCAGCAGCCGGTTCCGCCATTACAGGCGCTGGCTGTTCTGTCACGGGTGCTGGCACGGGTGTACTCAGGGTCGGTGCCATCTCTTCGCTGGAGACGCGCGCAGCGGGATAACCGAGGGCGGCCACGGCTTCTTCGGCAATGGCCAGGATGTCTTCGTCGCCGGGGAAGCGGTCACCCAGGCGCTCCAGGTAGTATTCGATGCTGGTGATGGCGTCGGCCAGGGTATCCAGTTCGCGCCAGGTGGGCTTGACGCGCTTGTCAATCAGCTGCTCGCGGATGAAATCAATGCAGCTCTGCAGCAGCGCACCCGGGTAGGCCAGCGGAATCATCAGCAGGCCACCGCGCACGCTGTGCAGGATGTCGGGCACCAGATCCAGTGCCGCCGGATTGAAGCCGGTGGCATGATATTCCGAGATCGCGTCCTTGGCGTTTTCCAGGCCGGCGCGGGATTCCTCGATCACGGCGGCGCGGGCTTTGACAACATGCTCCGGCGAAACATGGCCCGGCTCGCTGCTGGCAGCGGCGGCGCCGCTGTTGCGGCCGGCATCGTCTGCCATACCCTGCAGTGTGGCTTCCACATACAGCAGGGCGCCGGCCACATCCATCAGCACGGTGTCCGCCGGCATGGCGTTGGTGGCGGTAATGCGGCCCACCACGTCAATCTGCTCCATGATCACCCGGCGCGGATTGCCGATACCCAGCACCGCCAGCGTGTCGGCCACCTGCTTCAGGGTGGGAATCACGGGTTTCAGATCGGCGGTGGCGGAATTCTGCCCCCGCATGAACAGATCCAGCGTGTCTTTCACGGTGCCCAGTTCATCCAGCAGCGCACGCACCACGGAGCTGATGGCGGAGCGGTCCGGCCCGGTCAGGCGCCGACGTTCCACATCGAGCATTTCTTCTGACGGCAACGCGGAATCCAGCTTGAAGGCTTCCTTTACCTTGCGGATGCGGGGCGCATCGCCTTTGCAGCGGGCGACGTAAAACAGCAGGTTTTTCAGCAGATCCATCGGCACAGGCTCATTGCGGTCAGCGCCGGTATCGATGCTGTGTTTGAGTTGCCGGTCGAGCTGGCCGAACAGCATTTTCACTGACGTGCCCAGTTCGATCTCGTTGCGGGATACGCCGTCCACCAGCGCCGCCGACACCCACCACAACTGGGCCATCGGCGTATTGGAATAGAGTTGTTCCAGTTTGGTGAGGGATTTGGCCATGTAGCCCAGATTCGTGGGCATGTCCTGATGGCGGATCAGTCCCACCAGGGCGAACTGGTACAGCTGGCGGATTTTCTTCAGCAGCTCCGGCAATTGGGCCAGGGCTTCGGGGGATACTTTTTCCTTTGGCGCAGCGGCACTGCCGGCGGCCAGATCGGGTTTGAACAGGGCGGTTTCCGACAGCAGGCTTTCACCGCGGGCGGCACGCAGATCGTTCAGCAGCGGCAACACCACCACCGGCATGTCACGGCGGGCGGATTTGATGCTGTCCAGGTACACCGGCAATTGCAGGATCGCGCGCATCAGTACTTCCTGCGCGTCGGCCACGTGCGGCACGGTCTGGTTGAGCAGCGCCTGGGCCAGCTTCTCCATTTCTTCGGCCACCAGTGCGGCGCCGTAGAACTCCACCATCTGCAGGGTGCCGTACACCTGATGCAGATGAGTGAGGCAGAAGCGCATCCGGGTGGAATCATCCGGATTGTCCACAAACGCTTCCAGCGACTGCTGCGCCTGTTTCAGGGTTTCATCGATTTCACCCTTCACCCATTCCAGCGCTTGATAATCGTGGTGCTCAGCCATGTTCGCTCCGGGCTCTTCTCAAGAATGGTTGCGCTTGACGTAGGCAAGGGTGTCTTCGTACTGGACCCTCTCCAGGTCCGGGCGGTGCCAGTCGATCACCTCGCCCACGCCCAACACCATCATGCCGCCTGGCGCCAACCGGTCGGCCAACTTGGTTACGATGTCCTGCTTGCGCCAGCGCTGAAAATAGATCAGCAGATTCTGGCAAAACACGATATCAACGTTCTGCACCGGCGCTTCTCCCAGCCCCAGCACGTTGATCTGCGCGAAGCAGACCCTGTCTTTCAGCCGCCCCACCACGCGGGACCGGCCCCGCTCCACCGGCTCGAAATAACGCTGGCGGAATTTTTCCGGAATCCGTTCCAGCTTGCGCACACTGAACACGCCGTCGCGCGCCTTGGCCAGTGCCGGCAAACTGATATCGGTGGCGGTGATGCCGTAATAGCGCTTGCCTGGAAAATCCTTCACCAGATCGTCCATCACCATCGCCAGCGAATAAGGTTCCTCACCGGTGGCGCAACCCACGCTCCACAGTTCGATGTGCTTGCGACCCTGCTTTTCGTACAGCTTGCGGCAGTAATTGCGCACCAGATCGAACGAATGCTGATGACGGAAGAAACTGGTTTCCTGCACCGTGAGACGGTCCACCAGGGTGGCCCACTCCACTTCACCCACCAGACCCGACATCAGCTTTTCATAATAGGTGTCGTAATCGGTGCAACCGATTTCGCGCATGCGGATGGTGAGGCTGGTTTCCAGGAAGGACTTGCGCTGGGTGGAAATCTGCATGCCGGTGCGGTTTTCGAGCAACGCCTGCCACAGCAGGAATTGCTCGTTGTTCATTTCCACCGTGGCTTGGTAGCTCCAGCGTTCCGCAGGCACTCACATCACTCCTGAAAACGGCGCGTGTACGCCGTTCTCATCACATTCCGGTTTCAGGCAGCTTGAAGCCCGCGACCGAGTTCCGCATCTGTACCGCCAGTTCCGCCAGGTTACCGATCGACGTTGCTGTGGCGGTGGTACCGGCCGAAGTCTGCGAGGTGATTTCCTGGATAACGTTCATCGTGTTGGAAATGTGGCCCGCCGACGCCGCCTGTTGCCGCGCTGCGTTGGAGATGTTCTGGATCAGGTCCGCCAGGTTGCTGGATACGTTCTCGATTTCTTCCAGTGCCACACCCGCGTCCTGCGCCAGGCGTGCACCGCGTACCACTTCAGACGTGGTCTGTTCCATCGAGATAACCGCTTCGTTGGTGTCGGTCTGGATGGTTTTTACCAGTGCCTCGATCTGCTTGGTTGCCGCAGAAGCACGTTCCGCCAGACGCTGTACTTCGTCCGCTACCACCGCGAAACCGCGGCCCGCTTCACCCGCCATGGACGCCTGAATCGCGGCATTCAATGCGAGAATGTTGGTTTGGTCGGCGATGTCGTTGATCAGCGATACGATGTCCCCGATTTCCTGTGAGGATTCACCCAGACGCTTGATCCGTTTTGAGGTTTCCTGGATCTGCTCACGAATGGTATCCATACCGTGGATGGTGTTCTGCACCACTTCCGCGCCCTTGTTCGCAATCGATACCGAGCGCTCCGCTACCGCGGCCGATTCGGCGGCGTTGGCCGATACCTGGTCGATGGACACCGCCATCTCGTTGATCGCGGCAGATGCGCCGGCAATTTCCTGCGCCTGGTGTTCGGACGCTTCGGCCAGGTGCATCGCTGTGGCCTGGGTTTCCTGTGCCGCCGCCGATACCTGCACCGCGGTTTCGTTGATGGTGGATACCAGTGACCGCAGCTGGTCGATGGTGAAGTTGATGGAGTCCGCGATCGCGCCGGTGAAGTCCTCGGTTACCGTGGTCTGGATGGTCAGGTCACCGTCCGCCAGATCGCCCAGTTCGTCGAGGAGTCGCAGGATCGCTTCCTGGTTACGCTGGTTCTGTTTCTCTTCCTCTTCGCGGCGTTGTGCTTCTTCCGCCAGACGGGACCGGGTTTGTCCGATAAACGAGAAACCGATGGCCAGCAGGAACAGCAGCGCCAGTACACCGAAGATGACACCGAACAGGGTGGACCAGATGCCGGTGATCGGCGTGCCTTCGAAGGATTTCACCAGAGCACCGGTTTCGGTCAGCAGGGTCTGCGAATCGGTGAAGATGCTGTTGGCCGCGCCGCGTACCTGGAACAGTTCCGGGGCACTTTCCAGAATCTCGTTGACGCTTTCATTCACTTCCGCGAACTGCTCGGAAATCTCGTTGAGGGATTCAATTGCAGCGGTTTCCTTCACGCGGGTGACGCCCAGGGAGCGGTCGCCCTCCAGCATGCCGGTGAGTACGCGGCCGAAGCGCTGGGTGTCCTGGCCGAAGCTGTCCGCTGCCATCACTGCGTCGTTGCCGCCTTCCAGTACCTTGTTGACCGAGCGCACGATCCGCTCTGCCAGCAGTGACTGCCGCTGTGCCAGGGCCACCTGGTCGCCGGGGGCGGCGGTGGTCACCAGGGTCTGTACCACCACGTCATACTCTTCCTGCAGCACCGGGATCGAGTTGTTCAGTGCTTTCGCCACGTCGTGCAGGTTGATCACGGTCTGGCGGCCTTCCAGAATCACGTCGGAACTCTGGGATACCTGCTTCCAGATCTTCTCCACCGACGCCATTTCCTCGGGAGCGCTGGTCACGAACACCGAATCCGGTGACATGCCTTCATCCGGCGCGCCGTTCTTGATCGAATCCCACACCAGACCGAACTCTACCCGGGCCTGGTCGAGGAAGGCGAACGCATCGGCGTTACCGGCGGCGGCTTCCAACGCGTTCTTCGCGATACGCTGCGACAGAACCCGGAGTTCGGTAGCCTTGGTCACATACTTGGCTGACTGCTCTGTGTGGTTGGCCACAAAGTAGAAGTTCAGCAGCATCAGACCTACCGTGACGATCAGTCCTATGATGT
>JBMOPR010000375.1:9241-11061 GCA_049323075.1 Pseudomonadota bacterium | reverse complement strand
CAGTGCTCGACGACATAGGCGGACTCCTGGCCGTTTGGTGCACAACTATTGTGATGGTGGATTGGTTAAAGACATCTCTAAAAACAGGTCCGACTGCGCCGGTTTTTAGAGATGTCTTCAATTAAATGTAGGCACGAATGCCCCTGATGGGTAGAAATACAGATGATCCATTTCCACCCGGTTTTTCCCCGCTCCGGTTACCCGCAGCGGCAAAAAGCGTTCGCCTCCCTCAGGAGGCCACGTTGAGAAAGCGCGGATCGCGCGCCAGCTCATACAGGCTGAATACAGCCCAGAATCCTTTTTCAGTAGCAAAACCGCCCTTCAGGTAAGGCCGGGTTTCCGCATATTCGCCGGGCACCGTCGTGGTGAAGGTGTCCTGTGGAATGTGCTGCATTCCCAGCACCTCATCCACCACCAGACCGCTGTAGAGTTCGCCCCGCTCCAGCGCCAGCAGACGGCGGCGCTTCAGTTGCAATGCGGAAGGGCGATTCAGGAATCCCAGCAGATCCATCACCGGCATCAGCCGGCCGCGTACGTTGGCAATGCCTTTCACCCAGCTCTTGACGCCGGGTACCTGTGTATAGCGGGGAACCGACAGGATTTCGGACACTTCTTCCATCGACACGACATAGCGACGGTCATTCAGCGTGAAGCCGACGCCGCTCCAGATGGCTCTGGCTTCTTCCTGGGCAGGCAGACCCTGGGCGTGCTGTCGGCTGAGTTGGGCAATGTCGGCCAGGGCAAGATAGGCGCGTGAAACCTCGGACATAGGGTGGCTTATTTTCCGCTCATGGCGCGTTTGATGGTGTCGATCAGAACCGCTTCGTCCACCGGCTTGGTCAGATAATCGGTTGCGCCCTGGCGGCGGCCCCACACCTTGTCGGTTTCCTGATCCTTGGTGGTGACGATGATCACGGGAATATGCTTGGTTTCGTCGCCCTTGCTGAGCTGGCGGGTGGCCTGGAAGCCGTTCAGGCCCGGCATCACCACATCCATCAGCACCACATCGGGCTTTTCCTGGCGGGCCACGGCCACGCCATCGGCGCCGTTGTCGGCGGTGATGATCTGAAAGCCGTGCTTTTCGAGGATTTCCTTGAATTTGTACGTTTCAGTGGGCGAATCATCAACAATCAGAACGCGAGGCATAACCCCTCCGAAATCAAATTAAAGCCGGAACATTCAGTGCAGGTGCACTCGAACAGTCTATCGACCCTCAGGCCGCAGTGACATGCTCTCGAATCGCTCCCAGTAGTTCTTCTTTGCTGAAAGGCTTGGTCAGATATTGATCGGAGCCGACGATACGGCCCTTGGCCTTGTCGAACAGGCCATCCTTGCTGGACAGCATGATTACCGGGGTGGACTTGAAAGCGCTGTTGTTCTTGATCAGCGCGCAGGTCTGGTAGCCGTCCAGACGCGGCATCATGATGTCGACGAATATGATATTGGGCTGGGTATCGGCGATTTTCGACAGGGCATCAAACCCGTCGGTCGCGGTTATAACGGTACACCCGGCCTTTTTCAGCAGTGTTTCAGCAGTGCGACGAATAGTTTTGCTATCGTCGATCACCATGACTTTCAGGTTTTCGAAATTCTCTTCCATCGACATTGCCTTTGATTCAGAGCGATAAGTCAGCAATCTTGTATTAGTTATAATATCGTTAGTGGGAGTTCGCAAACCGAAAGGGTGATTAAATCTTGTAGTTGCGGGAAGCAGCATGATTTTTATCACAGTTTTTCAGTGCAATCCATAAGCCCCTGTTGATCAAGCGATTTTTTAATCTTTAATTAAAGCGTGATATTTATAACCGGACAGGGCGATC
>JBMOPR010000375.1:0-9231 GCA_049323075.1 Pseudomonadota bacterium | reverse complement strand
CTGCCCGCGACGTTCCGCACTGCAATCGAGCACACCACATGACCATCAAAGTCGGGGTGGTAATGGACCCCATCCAATCCATTACGTACAAAAAAGACAGCACCCTGGCCATGCTGTGGGAGGCCGATGCGCGGGGCTGGTCGATTTTTTACATGCGGCAACAGGACCTGACCATTGATAACGGCAGGGCGATGGCGCACATGACCCGCCTGCATCCGCGTCACGATCCCCAGCACTGGTACGAATTCGGCGAGGATACCTACGCACCGCTGGGCAATCTCGACGTGATCCTGATGCGCAAGGATCCGCCCTTCGACATGCCCTTCATCTATACCACCTACATTCTGGACAAGGCTGAGGCCGATGGTGTCCTGGTGGTGAATCACCCCCAGAGCCTGCGTGACTGCAATGAAAAGGTGTTTGCAACCTGGTTTCCGCACTGTTGCGCCCCAACGCTGGTCACCAGCCAGAAGCAGCGGCTGCGGGCGTTTGCCGAAGAGCATGGCGATGTGATTCTCAAGCCGCTGGATGGCATGGGTGGCGCGTCCATCTTCCGCACCGGTGCGAAGGACGGCAACCTGAATGTCATCATCGAAACGCTGACATTGCATGGTCGCCTGCCGGCAATGGCACAGAAGTACATTCCCGAGATCAGCAAGGGCGACAAGCGCATCCTGGTGGTGAACGGGGAGCCCGTGCCTTTCTGCCTGGCCCGCATTCCCATGGTGGGGGAAGTCCGCGGCAACCTGGCGGCAGGGGGTTCCGGTGTGGTGCAGCCGCTGTCAGATCGTGACCGCTGGATTTGCAGTCAGGTCCGGGATACATTGATTGAAAAGGGATTGCTGTTCGTGGGCCTCGATGTGATCGGGGATTATCTCACCGAAATCAACGTCACCAGCCCTACCTGCATTCGCGAGATCGATGCCGGAGCCGGTACCAATATCGCCGGGCTGCTGCTGGATGCCATCGAAACCCGTCTGACACGAAAATAATTACAACGACATGGCTGCAGTTGCCGAACGCCCCACCATTTCCGCCAGTGACCGACTGACCTTCACGCTGTTCATCGCGGCGATCTTTCACGCCATGGTGATCCTGGGGGTTGGCTTTTCGTTCACCGAGCCGCAGCCGGCGGCGTCCTCGCTGGAAATCGTGCTGGCACAAAGCCGCAGCGATACCGCACCGGAGCAGGCGGATTTTCTGGCCCAGGCCAACCAGCAGGGTAGCGGCGATCTGGACCGTAGCGCACTGCCCACCACCAATGAGCTCGCGCAATTCGAAGACAGCAAGATCCGCGAGATCCAGCCGCTGGAACAATCCGCCACACAGAAACAGGTGCGACCCGACGATCGGCCCGTTATCACCACGCAGGGCCGCAGCCAGCAAAAAGTGGCGATTGCCAACCCGAGCCCTGATGACCAGAAGGTGGAGATCAGCAAGGAAGAGCGGCTGGCCATGATCCAGCGCAGCCTGGAGATCGCCAGCCTGGAGGCACAGCTGGAAGAACAGAAGCAGACTCACGCCAAGCGTCCGCGCAAGCGGCAGCTGACTTCGGTCAGCACCAAGGAGTCCCGCGATGCCTATTACCTGCATGCCTGGAGCAAGAAGATCGAAACCGTGGGTAACCTGAATTACCCGGCAGAGGCGCGCCGCAACAAGATTTACGGCAGCCTGCGCATGATGGTGGCGATCCGTGCCGACGGGTCGGTCCACGAAATGCGCATTCTGAAATCCTCCGGCTACCGGGTGCTGGATCAGGCGGCGATGCAGATTGTGCGTCTGGCGGCGCCCTACTCCGCTTTTCCGCCAGAAATCCGTCAGGATACCGACATCCTGGAAATCATCCGCACCTGGCAGTTCGAAAAGGGCGGCCGCCTGTCCAGCTACTGATTCGGCTGCAACGGGAAAACACCTTGTTTTTGCGGCCATTTTGGCCTTTTTTGCCGGGTACGCCCCGCCGCTCGGCGCACAAAATTCACTTGAACCAGGGCGCTGAAGCCCCAATACTGTAACTATGACTGCGCTGAAAAGTTCGTCCCTCAAGAATCATTTCCTGATCGCCATGCCCGGCATGGTGGATCCGAATTTTGCCCATTCCATTACCTATATCTGCGAACACAATGACGACGGCGCCATGGGCATCGTGGTGAACCGGCCGATGGAGTTGACGGTGGCCGATATCCTGAGCCACCTGCAGATCCGCGATTTCGACGACCAGTTTGGCGAAGTGCCGGTGCTGTGTGGAGGCCCGGTGCAGATGGAGCGCGGTTTTGTTTTACATCGCACCCTGCCGCACAAATGGGATACGACCATGTGCGTGGAAGGCGATATCTGCCTGACCACCTCGCGCGACATTCTGGTGGCCATCGCCCATCACCAGGGTCCGGATGAAAGCGTGATTGCGCTGGGGTATGCCGGCTGGAGCGCAGGGCAACTGGACAACGAGATGGCGCAGAACGCCTGGCTCAGTGTGAAAGCCAATCCCGACATTATTTTCGCGACGCCATTTGAACAGCGCTGGCAGGCGGCCGCATCGCTGCTTGGCGTGGACATGGCGTTGCTGTCCGCACAGGCGGGGCATGCGTAAGCGCGTTGTTGTCGCGCTGAATTGCTCCGTCATCATTCCCCTCCACCTTTTTCGGCAATCCCCGTTCCCATGGCTGCATTTCCTTCATCGCGCGCTGTCCGCCTGATGGCTTTTGACTACGGCACCCAGAAAATCGGTGTCGCCGTGGGTCAGACGCAAACTCTCTCTGCCACCGCTTTGCCGGAACTGCGCGCGAAGGACGGCCAGCCCGACTGGAACGCCGTGGCAAAACTCATCGAGGAATGGCAGCCGGATGCGTTCGTGGTGGGTGTGCCGGTGAACATGGACGGCAGCGAGTTCGACATGACCCAGCGCGCACGCAAATTTGGCCAGCGATTGCATGGGCGTTTCGGCAAGCCCTGGTTTGCCATGGACGAGCGCCTCACGTCGTTCGACGCGCGGCAACAGGCACAGGGACCACTCAAGGGCAAGGGTCTGGTTGACAGCATTGCCGCAAGCCTTATTCTGCAATCCTGGTTCACCGACGAGTGGCCGCGAATCGCGAAGGATGCCGACAATGAAAATGCCTGAAGTGGAACCGCTGCTGGCCAGCATGACCCGCGCTCTGCAGGGAAAAATCAGCACGCTGCCCAAGGCGCCCGCCATGGTGGGCATTCATACCGGCGGCGCCTGGGTGGCGCAGGCGCTGCATACCGCGCTGGGATTGCAGCAACCGCTGGGCCTGCTGGACATCTCCTTTTATCGCGATGATTTCGAGGACAAGGGCCTGCATCCCCGGGCGAAGCCGTCCAGCCTGCCGTTCGCCATCGATGACCAGCACATCATTCTGGTGGATGAGGTGGTGATGACCGGCCGCACCATCCGGGCGGCCCTCAACGAGCTGTTCGATTACGGCCGTCCGGCGTCGGTGCTGCTGGTGACGCTGGTGGACATACCGCGCCGCGAACTGCCCATCCAGCCCGATGTAACGGGAATTCGCATGGATTTGCAGCCCGGTCAGCGGGTAAAATTGGCCGGCCCCACGCCCCTCACTCTCAATTTGATCGACCGCCCGAGTCTATGACAGCCAAAACAGCGCCGCACCAGCTGCAGTTGAACGAACAGGGTCAACTGCGTCATTTCCTCACGACCGAAGGATTGAGCCGGCAACTGCTCACCGAAATTCTCGACACGGCGGAATCCTTCGTCAGCGTCGGCAAGCAGGCAGTCAAGAAAGTGCCGCTGCTGCGCGGCAAGACGGTGGTGAACCTGTTCTTCGAAAACAGCACCCGCACCCGTACCACCTTTGAGCTGGCGGCAAAACGGCTGTCGGCGGACGTGCTCAATATCAACATCAGCGCGTCGTCCACCTCCAAGGGTGAATCCCTGATGGACATGCTGTGGAACCTGGAATACATGGACAGCGACATGTTCATCGTGCGCCACGGTGACAGCGGCGCACCGCATTTCATCGCCGAATTCGTCTGCCCGCATGTGGCGGTGATCAATGCCGGTGACGGCCGTCATGCCCATCCCACGCAGGCCATGCTCGATATGTACACCATCCGCCGCCACAAGGGCGCGTTTGAAAATCTGACGGTGGCGATTGTCGGCGACGTGCTGCATTCGCGGGTGGCGCGCTCGCAGATTCATGCACTGAATGCGCTGGGTGCGCGGGAAATCCGCGTCATTGCCCCGAAAACATTGATCCCGAAAGACATCGAGGCCATGGGCGTGAAAGTACACTACAACATGGCGCAGGGGCTGCAGGACGTGGATGTGATTTCCATGCTGCGGCTGCAGAAGGAGCGCATGGAATCTGCGTTGCTGCCGAGTGAATCCGAATTTTACCGTCTGTATGGTCTCAACATGGAAAAGCTGGCGTTTGCCAAACCGGATGCAATCGTGATGCACCCCGGCCCCATCAATCGCGGCGTGGAAATCGAGTCCGCCGTGGCCGACGGCGCGCAGTCGGTGATTCTGCAACAGGTGAATTACGGCATTGCGGTGCGCATGGCGGTGCTGTCGATGGCCATGAGCGGGCAGAACGCCGAACAGGCTGCACAAGCGGAAGGGGGTGAGTGATGGATTTTTCCCGCCCCGCGTTCAACCAGCGCATCCGCATCAGCAATGGCCGCGTGATCGATCCGCGCAATGGTCTGGATAAAACCACCGATCTGTTTGTGGCGGACGGCCTCATCGTCGGCATCGGCAGTGCGCCGGTGGGCTTCAAGCCGGATCTGGAATTCGACGCTACCGGCATGCTGGTGATTCCCGGCGCGGTGGACCTGTGCGCCCGCGTGCGCGAACCCGGCCAGACGCAGAAAGGCAACATTCACAGCGAAACCCGTGCGGCGGCGGCTGGCGGCATCACGCACCTGTGCTGCCCGCCCGACACCAAACCGGTGATCGACACCCGTGCGGTAGCCGCGCTGATTCAGGAGCGGGCCTATCAATCAGGCTATGCCCACGTGTTGCCCATCGGCGCGCTGACCAAGGGTTTGCAGGGCCAGCATCTGGCAGAAATGCATGCGCTGAAGGAAGCAGGTTGCATTGGCGTGTCGCAGCTGCGCCAGCCGGTGAAGGACAGCCAGACGTTGCTGCGTTGTCTGGAATACGCCAGCACCTTCGATCTGATCGTGTTTTTCCAGAGCGAGGACAGTTCGCTGAGCATGAAAGGCGGCGTGCATGCCGGTTCCACCGCGAGCCGGCTGGGATTGCACGGTATCCCCGATGCGGCCGAAACGGTGGCGCTGAGCCGCGATTTGTTGCTGGTGCAGCAGGCCGGCGTGCGGGCCCACTTCGGTCAGCTGTCCTGTGCCCGCAGTGTGGAGCTGATTGCGGCGGCACAGCGGGAAGGTTTGCAGGTAACGGCGGATGTGGCCGTGCACCAGCTATTCCTGACCGATGAAATGATCGACGGTTTCAACAGCCAGTATCACACCCGCCCGCCCCTGCGCAGCGAGCGCGACCGCGTGGGTTTGATCGAGGGTGTGAAATCGGGTGTGATCTCGGTGCTCAGTTCCGATCACCAGCCGCATGAAGCGGCGGCGAAATCCGAACCGTTTCCGTCTACCGAGCCTGGCATTTCCGCATTCGCTACGTTTCTGCCGCTGAGTTACCGGCTGGTGCGGGAGGGTGTGCTGAGCGAAGTGGAATGGGTGCGGCGGATTGCCACCAACCCGGCGGCGCTGACCGGGCTGGATGCGGGCCACCTGGGCACCGGCAGCAATGCCAACCTGTGTGTGTTCGATCCGGGCAAGCGCTGGAAGCTCACAGAGCATTCCATGCTGTCGCAGGGGAAAAATTCCCCGTTCCTGGGTCAGTCGATGCAGGGTCAGGTGCGCCTGACCCTGAAAGACGGTGCCATCAGTTTTCGCAATTGACGCAGAGTTTCACCACGTTCAGGTCTGCGTCCGTGTCGAACGGCCCGGCGAAATGCCGGGTCTCGCCGATAGCCGGCACCGGCAGCGCCCGGTATTCGCGCTCCTTCCAGTCATAGCGTTGCCACAGCATCTCGTCGGGATTTTCTGTTCCGGTGAATTCAATGCGCAATCGCGACGGCCGGCCTTCCACCAGTTCCAGCACGGTTACCTGCATGTCGGCGGATTGCTGACGGAAGCCGGGTTGCATGCGGGTTTCCGGTGATGTGAACAGCCCCTGCAGCAGCAGGGCAGCGTAGACGGACGAAAAATTCTGACGGTTGCCTTGCAGATCCCTGACGTCACTGGTGTGATTCAGCGGCAGGCCTGCCGGTGCGATCAGTTCGAATTCCCGCGCCGACTTGCGTTTCAGGTCAAACGTCACCAGGCCCGGTGCCAGCATCTTCATGGAATCCGGTGCCACTCCGTACTTGAAGCGCCACTCGAAGGGCAGGTAAAACGCAGTGGTGGGAATCGGTGAATTGACGATGACCAGTGCGCGATGGCCATCGGCCGCCTGCAGGGGCTTGGCCACGCTTTCAAACTGTTCGTCGTCGAAATAACCCACCGGCAGCAGTTGCGAGGTGTAGACGAATCCAGCGAACGCCGGGAAAAACAGGTGCAGACACAGGGTGGCGCCGAATACTACGCGGTTGAAGCGCTGGCCCGGGTTCCGCGCCAGCCAGTGCAGCCACATCGCCATGACCCAGAAAAAGCCGATCGCCAGAAACAGGCCGCTGCGCGACCCGGCGGAGATCAGCGCCGACCCGGGCACGGCCGCCAGCAGTGATCCCGCCAGCATGAAACGCACCCAGGGATTCTGCCGCAGCAGGGGCAACACCAGCGCCACGCATCCCAGGGCAAGCACCGCGCTGCCCAGGGAAAGCCATAGCCGCGCGTCCGATGTCGCGGACGTGGCGAATCCATCCATCGAGGTAATGACAGAAGCCAGCATCAGCGGCAGGATCTGCAATGATGTTTTGAGAAAATCCAGCAACGAACGGCCCGGGTCCACATACAGGCCGATACCATCGGCGCCAAAACCCAGCTGGTTATAGGTCAGCCGCCACAGAATCACGACCACACCATAGGGCAGCAGTAACAGGAAGGCTTTGGCCAGGCCGCTGCGTTCCACCAGCAACAGATACGCCACCAGATAGCCACCCACGGCCACCGTGGCCTCGGCACTCAACAGCCCGATCGTGAACAGCAGGATGGACGCGGCCATCGCCACCGGGCTGCCTTGCTGCCGCCAGGCCAGAAACCGTTCCAGGGCGGCGCAACCCAGGGCGCCGGCAATGAACACGTTGCGGGCCGCGACCCATTTGTAGTTGAGCAGGTGGCTGAAATCCACCACCAGCAGCAGGCTGGCCAGTACGGCCACCGACGCAACCGGCGAGATGCGCCAGAACAGGCGGTAGCCCGACCAGGCAAACAACAGTATGTACAGCAGGGAATGGAATGACTGGAACGCAAACGAATCCGGGGCGATCTGCATATCGATCCAGTGCGTGAACGCCGTTACCGGACGCAGCGGATTCATGGTGGCGGCCTCGGCTGTCCACCAGGGCAGGTTGCCGTATTCGCGATAGGTGGCCAGGGTGCCGCCGCCGGGTGTGTAAAAATGAAAGCCATCCAGCACGCTGCGCCAGACGGGCTTGTCGGGGTCTGCCTTGGCAAAGCCTTTTTCAAACAGCACCGGATCGCCTGCTGTCATGGCGCGGATCAGGAAATCATCGGTTGAGAACTGGCCGAACGATGTCGGCAGATGCGTGAACAGGGCGACGAGCAGGACGACCAGTGCTCCCGCACCATAGGAAAGGGTCATGCGGCGCAGGATACCTGTCGCGGCGACCGGAATTTGGACTTGAGTTTCCATTGTTGTTCTTCCCTGGTTGTGGTCAGCAAAAAGCATGCTTCGACCCCAGTCCCCCTCTGTGGCGCTGCATTGAGGGCGTGATGCTACCCCCTGAATTGGGACAAAAGTACTGTCCAGGGAGGCCATTCTGCAGACTCTGTGACGCCATTCAACCCGTTTTCACAATCTGACAACAATGTAATTCAAAATTGCCCTTCTCAAATTAGGGGAATAGTGCCAGGAGCGGATGATTTCCGGCCATAAAGCACAAAACCCGCCGAAGCGGGTTTTGTTTTCGGGGCGGACGCAGTGTTTACCAGCGGGAGCGCAGCGAGTCGTCGTCCTGCAGGGTGAGGCCCTTGGTGGCATCGGCCAGGGAGTCCGGCGTGGATTCCGAGCCCAGCTTGATCATCAGGCGCAGGTCGTTGGGCGAATCGGCGTGGGACAGGGCGTCCTCATACGTGATCTCGCCCTTGCTGTACAGGTCGTACAGGGCCTGATCGAAGGTCTGCATGCCCAGTTCGCGGGACTTGGCCATCAGCGGTTTCAGCAGGTGCACTTCGCCCTTGCGGATCAGGTCGGCCATCAGCGGGGTATTGAGCAGTACTTCGATAACGGCGCGGCGGCTCTTGCCGTCGGGGGTGGGAATCAGCTGCTGGGCGACGATGGAGCGCAGGTTCAGCGACAGGTCCATCCACAGCTGCCCGTGCCGGTCCGCCGGGAAGAAGTGAATGATGCGGTCGAGCGCCTGGTTGGCGTTGTTGGCGTGCAGAGTCGCCAGCACCAGGTGACCGGTTTCCGAGAAGGCCACGGCGTATTCCATGGTTTCGCGGGTACGGATCTCGCCGATCATGATCACGTCGGGTGCCTGCCGCAGGGTGTTTTTCAGCGCGACGTCGAAACTTTCGGTATCCAGCCCCACTTCGCGCTGCGTGACGATGCAGCCCTTGTGCTGGTGGATGTATTCGATCGGGTCTTCGATGCTGATGATGTGGCCCTTGGAGTTGATGTTGCGGTGGCCGATCATCGAGGCGAGTGAGGTGGATTTACCGGTACCGGTGGCGCCCACGAAGATGACGATGCCGCGCTTGGTCATGGCGAGGTCTTTCACCACGGACGGCAGGCCCAGTTCGTCGATGGTGGGAATGCGGGTTTCGATGCGGCGCAGCACCATGCCGACGAGGTTGCGCTGGTAAAACGCGCTGACCCGGAACCGGCCGATGCCGCGGGCGCTGATGGCGAAGTTGCATTCATGGGTTTCGATGAACTGTTTGCGCTGGCCTTCGTTCATCACCGCCAATACGGTTTCGCGGGTTTGCTCGGGACTGAGGGAGGTTTTGGTGACCGGAATGATCCGGCCGTTGACCTTCATTGACGGCGGCACGCCCGCCGTGATGAACAGGTCGGAGCCGCCTTTTTCGACC
>JBMOPR010000374.1:0-2280 GCA_049323075.1 Pseudomonadota bacterium | reverse complement strand
ACGTGGCGCAACAATTCCGCCAGCACTGCAAAATCCTCGTGGCCGTGGGCGCCTGTGCCATCAATGGCGGCGTGCCGGCACTCCGCAACCGCTACACCGCGCAGGAATGTCTGGACGAATCCTATCTGCACGGACTGGGCGTGGTGGACGCGCAGATTCCCAACGATGCCGAACTGCCGTTGCTGCTGCCCAAAGTGGTGCCATTGCAATCTGCCGTGCATGTCGATTATTTCCTGCCGGGTTGCCCGCCGCCCGCCGATGCCTTCATGGAAATCATCAACGCCGTGCTGCAAAAGCGGGAACCCCAACTGGACTACGCGACGAGGCGCTTTGACTGATGAGTGAAACCCGCGTCGTCATCGATCCCGTCAGCCGCGTGGAAGGCCACGGCAAGGTCACCTTGCTGGTGAACGACGCCGGCATCGTCACCCAGGCGCGCCTGCACATCGTGGAATTTCGCGGTTTTGAAAAATTCATCCAGGGCCGGCCCTATTGGGAACTGCCGATGGTGGTGCAGCGCCTGTGTGGCATCTGCCCGGTCAGCCATCATCTGGTGGCTGCCAAGGCCATCGACCAGATCGCCGGTGTCGCCGCGCTGTCCGCACCCGCGCTGAAACTGCGCCGGCTGATGCATTTCGCCCAGGTGCTGCAATCCCACGCGCTACATTTTTTTCATCTGGCATCACCGGACCTGCTGTTCGGTTTTCAAAGTCCGGTGGAACAGCGCAATATCGTTGCCGTGATAAAGCAGCAACCGCAGATCGCCATCAAGGGCGTGAAAATCCGCAAGTTCGGCCAGCAGATTCTGGAAGCCATTTCCGGCAAGCGCATTCACGGCATGGCGGCGATTTCCGGCGGCATGAACGCGGCGCTCACGCCGGAAAAAATCCAGCCGTTCACGCAGGATGTGCAGCAGATCATCGACTGGTGCGAAGAGACGGTAAACCTGTCACGCCAGCTGACCGACCAGAACCGCGATTTTCATCTGCAGTTCGGCCTGATCGAATCGCCTTTCATGGGGCTGGTGGGAAAAAACGGCGAGCTGGAACTGTACGACGGCAACCTGCGGGTGATCGACGCCAAAGGCAACATCCTGCAGGACCAGTTTCCCTGCGACCAGTATCCACACCTGATCCAGGAACAGGTAAAATCCTGGAGCTACATGAAATTCCCCTTTCTCACCCGGCTGGGCAGCGAGCAGGGCTGGTACCGCGTCGGCCCGCTGGCCCGCATCAATCTGTGCGATTTCATTCCCACTCCGCGCGCGGAACAGGCGCGGCAGCAATTCCGCCAGTACGCCGGCGCCACCGCCCATTCGCCGCTGCTGTTCCACTGGGCGCGCATGATCGAGGCATTGCACTGCGCTGAAGCCATCGCAGATCTGCTGGTTGATCCCGATCTGCTCAGCACCGACCTGCAACGCAGCGGCATCAAGCAGAAGGAAGGCATCGGCGTAATCGAAGCGCCGCGCGGCACCCTGTTTCACCACTACCAGATCGATGATGAAGACCGTGTCACCATGGCCAACCTGATCGTGTCCACCACAAGCAACAATCAGGCGATGAACGACACCATCCGCAAGGTGGCGCAGCAGCATCTGGATGGCCAGACCCTGACGCCGGAATTATTGAATCTGGTGGAAGTGGCGATCCGTGCCTACGATCCCTGCCTGTCCTGCGCCACCCACGCGGTGGGCAAAATGCCGCTGCAACTGCTGCTGCAAACCGAATCCGGCGCCGCACTCGACCAACTGACGCGACACACCGATGGCCACATCTCCCGCTGACATCGCCATCTTCTGCTTTGGCAACGCCGCCCGCGGCGACGACGCCCTGGGCGAGCACATGCACGCGTTCCTGCAATCGCAACTGCCGGACAGCCATGGCATCCGCCTGATCTGCGATTTCCAGCTGGAACCGGAGCATATTTTTGATCTGCAGGACGCCCGCGCCGGCATTTTCATCGACGCCCACGAGGATGCAGCCAGCGACGTGCAATGGACCGAAGTGAAAGCCGGCACCACGCTCACCATCAGCAGCCATCACCTGCCGGCGGAAAGCCTGCTGTACCTTTACGAGGAAACCTTCGGCGAACCGGCGCCACCCTGCTATCTGCTGACGCTGGCGGGCGAGAATTTCGAACTGGAGGAAGGCTTGAGTGCCACCGCGCAACGTAATCTGCGGACGGCGCAGGATCTGATTCTGGAAAAACTGGCGCAGCTGGAACGGATGGGGAATTAGAAAGACCTGGCGGCAACTTCAGCCAACTCTTTTTCAGCCA
>JBMOPR010000373.1:2824-20465 GCA_049323075.1 Pseudomonadota bacterium | reverse complement strand
TGTCGCGGTACCAGCTGGCATAAACAATGTAGTGATCGGTGTCGTTGTCGGTCTGGTTCTGGGCTTCGCTGTATTCCAGGGTGGTGTCGCTGTTGCCGAAGGCAAAACCGGCAATCAGGCTGTCGCTGAAGCGGTAGTCGGCACCCAGGGTGTAGTGATCGGTCGCCAGGTCGTAGCCCACTTCATACGTGGTGTCGTCCTGATTGCCGTCCACTTTCGCGCCATCCACGAAAAAGCTCAGCCGGCCGGGTTGCTCGCCAGCGCTGCCACCGATGTAGCCGCTGCGGACGTCGTTGAGGGCAGCATCAGTGGAATTATTGTTCTGCATGTAGCGATGATTGCGCAGGTGATGGCTGATATTGCGGATCTGATCCGTGCTCAGCTGCACCAGCGACGTGTAGAGCGCCGGCATTTCATCAGGGGTGATGTCGGCAGCCAGTTGTGTGAATGCGTCCGCCATCGCCGCCGGATCATTGGCATACTGCTCTTCGATACTGAGTACCTGCAATTCGAACTGCGCGCAGAAATTGCTGCCAGCATCGACTGTCGCCGGTTGCAGCGTGAACGCGTTGGAGTTGTCGCCACCGGTACCGCCGTCATTGCCTGTACCGCCGGTGGCATCAATGCAGCTGGTCGCCAGATCCTGCCAGAACTGGTCGGCATTGGCAGTAGCAGCCAGCGCCGCACCCGGCAGCGAAACCCCGGCAATGGCGATGGAAATGGACAAGGCCAGAGTGGCCGGCGGGAATGGATGACGCATGGTGGACCCCCAGGTACAAAATGAATGAAGTGGCGGCGGGCAGCCTGCGCGGTCCTTGCTGTCAGTTGCGGCCCGGTTGATTTTCCCGGGCATTCTAGCGGCTTTTACCAGGGGCGAGAAGGGAAGTGTCAGCGCTTGGCAGGCGCCAAATGGCGGCAATCTGGCGGGAATTTTGCCGTTATGTGACGGCAGTGTGGCTCAGATGGGTTGGTCAGACACGGGGCTGGGTGACAGGTCACACCAGCCGCACCTTGACGTAGTGGTCAACCAGCAGCGCGATGAACAGGCCCATCAGATAGACGATGGAGTAGCCGAAGGTTTTCATGGCAATGCCCGGCACTGGCGCAAACCGCAGCCGGGCCGCGTAATAGATGAAAATGGCGTTCAGCACCAGCGTGGCCGCCAGATAGATCAGCCCGCTCATGCCAGTGAGGTAGGGCAGCAGGGTGCACACGGCCAGCAGCAGGGTGTAGTGCAGCACCGCTGATTGGGTATAGGGGATGCCGTGAGTGACCGGCAGCATCGGAATACCGGCCTTGGCGTAATCGTCGCGGCGGTGGATCGCCAGCGCCCAGAAATGCGGTGGTGTCCAGATGAAGATGATCAGGACCAGCAGCAGCGCATGGGGATCGATCTGGTTGGTAACAGCAGTCCAGCCCAGCAGCGGAGGAATCGCCCCCGCCAGTCCGCCGATCACGATGTTCTGTGGCGTGGCCCGTTTCAGGTACAGCGTGTAGATGAACGCATAACCCACGATGCCGAACAGCGTCAGAAACGCCGTCAGTGGATTGATGAAGAATGACAGGATGAACATGGACAGGATCGACAGCACCGCCGCGAACAGCAGCGCTTTCTGCGAGCTCACCTTACCCTGCACGATGGGCCGGTTGCTGGTGCGCGCCATGATGGCGTCGATGCGCTGATCCACCACATGATTGACCGCTGCCGCCGCGCCCATGGCGAACGCCATGCCGATGGAGCCCAACAGCAGTACCTGCAGCGGTACCATGCCGGGGGTTGCCATGAACATGCCGACAATCGCGGTCAGCATCAGCAGCATCACCACGCGGGGTTTTGTCAGCTCGTAATAATCCCGCCAGTGCGGGCGGCTGGCAGTTTGAAGGATATTGTCCTGGTCATGGGTGGCAACACGGCTCATGGTCGTCGGCTCCCGGTATGGTAAAGGCTGAAGGTCAGCAGAATCAGAAACAGCATCAGCAGCGCTGCAACGCCGTTATGGGCGACAGCAACTGCCAGTGGAAGATCGAATACAACATTGCTCACGCCCAGGCTCACCTGCCCGAGCAGCACCACCAGCGCAGCGGTGGCGATGCGCTTGCTGGCGCCGGACACGTCCTGGCGCAACCACAACCATACAAACAGCCCGGCCAGATACAGCGTTGTCACGATAGCACCAATACGATGGGCGGCGTGAATGGTGATTTTGGCGTCAGCACCCAGATGGCTGGCGAATTCATAATCGTCGAGTCCGTGCTCATCCAGATCATGGCCCCAGAGGCGAAATGCATCCTGGATATTCACGTGCTGCGACCAGCCGGCCTGGCAGATGGGCAGTTCACTGCAGACCCGCGCCGCATAGTTCGCCGCAGTCCAGCCACCCAGGGCAATCTGCAGCGCCAGAATCAGAATGCCGCCCAACGCCCACTTCAGCAGGGGACTGGTCGTTGTTGCGCGCGCAGAAGCCGCCGCTGGAAAATGCACCCGCAACGCCAGCAGGAACAGCAGGCTCAGCGTGGTGAACCCGCCCAGCAAATGCGCCATCACGACTGTGGGAAACAGGCCCAGCGTCACGGTCCACATGCCCAGCAAACCCTGAAAAATCACCAGCGCTGTGAGCGCGATTGGCAGTTTCACCGGCGTCTGTGGCTGGGTCTTGCGCGCGCGCAGACTCAGCACGGTAATGATGACAATCACCAGTCCCAATGTGCTGGCAAAATAGCGGTGGACCATTTCTGCCCAGGCTTTTTCCGGCTCCAGCGGACGTTCGGGGTAGGCGGAATTGGCGCGGTGAATGGCGTCATGGGATTCCGGCACCACCAGGTGGCCATAACAGCCCGGCCAGTCGGGACAGCCGAGCCCGGCATCCTGCAAGCGCGTGAACGCGCCCAGCGCAACGACACCGCACGCCAGCAATACTGCAAAAACAGTGAGCCGTCTGATCCACATGCTGCGTCAACCGATCCGGGAAATTTTCAGAACGCGCTGCAAATCCTTCAACAGATTGCGGCCCTTGAGAATGGATTCCTGCTCGTCGGCATAACCAGGGTAGTGCATGAACATGGCGCCCATCGTGTCCACCAGGAACAGATGGCCGCTCTGGCTGGCCTGCTGGTTGTCGGCAAACGCCGGAGCCAGTGCAGCATCAAGCGTCACTGCATCGGCCTTCGCCCGCAGCGATTCGGCAAATTCCTGTTGCAGCCAGGTTGCGGTGGCGGCATCCACTGCGAATGGCGTGATGATCAGTTCGCCGACGCGGGAAAAATCCGGTCCCAGCGCCTGGTGCACCTGCCGCATCTGGAACAGGCTGTTACGGCAGGCGGCATCGCACTCGGCGGGCATCACATACACGATCCACCACTTCTTGCGCAATTGATCGGCGGGAATGGGATTGCCATCGACAGCAGAAAGCGGGATGGCATCAAACGCCAGCGGTGGATCGATCAGCAGGCCGCGATTGGATGTGCCGGCCGACGTATACCAGCCGGTTTTCAGCAGAACGTAGGCGATCAGTACCGGCAGGGCGAACACCGCAAGCGTCAGCAGCAGGGCTCTGCGATTGGCACGGGCAACGGCGGATGTGGGCTGGTTGGTGTAGGGCGTATCCATGGCGACTGCTTTATTGTTGTTGTGGCAAGGAAATCTTGTGCGTGTTCACGACCAGGTAAATCACCGTCAGCGCTGCGAACAGGGAAAACCACTGCACCGCGTAACCGTAGTGTTTTTCCGGCCCCATGAAATTGCTGTGCCATTCCCGCACAAAGCCCGAGGTTGTATCGGGATTCAGGCGTAAAACGAACGGGACCACCGGATAATCAAACAGCGCGGCGGTTTTTTCAAGGTCTATTTTCTGGATCAGGAACGGCCAGGTGACAGCGGAATAATCGTCTTCCTGAAGCACAAAGTTTTTCGGGTTGGGCACGTGGGCGAATCCTTCCAGTGTGAGCGCTTCCGTCTCTGCGGGAATGGGTGGAAACTGTGCCCGGCTGGCGCCCTGGGCAATCCAGCCGCGATTCACCAGCAGCACGCGATTCTGGGTCTGAAATGCCGTCAGCACTTCATAGCCCGGCATGCCATCGTGCACGCGGTTGTCCAGCAGGAAATTGAATTCATTCAGATAATGGCCCTGCACGCGCACGGAATAGTCGGCGATGTCGCCGCCCAGTTGCAGCAGCGAATCCAGATCCGTCGTTTCCACCTGGCTGCGGGTGGTCATGCGTTCCAGCAGTGCTTCCTTGAAATGAGCCCGCTCCAGTTGCCACAGGCCGAGACGAAACAGCAGCCCCAGCATGAGCAGGGTTGCCAGGGTGGGAATCCAGCCAGGCGTAAAAACTAACGGGCCCAGGCGGATTCCGCGCGTTTGCAAAAGGCCGGGGTCAGGGCGGGTCATTCGGGTTCTGCCTGTTATACTGCACTGCTCACCAACAGGAGCCATTCATGGTATTCAAGATAATCGTCGTGCTCGTGCTGATCGTCATTGCCGTCAGCCTGTTCAGTGCGCTGCGCACGCTGGTGCGTAACAAGGACAACGATAAACAGCGTACCGTGCGTTTTCTGGCGATCCGCGTGGGCTTTTCCGTAGTGTTGCTGATCCTGCTGGGACTGGCCATGTTCATGGGCTGGATTCAGCCACACGGATTGCAGCCGGGTGGTGTACCGCCTGCCGCTAGTCCCGTGCAAGTCGCGCCGCAGTAGTAAGTGGCCGGTGTCGGCAGTTTCTATACCGCAGTCTGAATTGACAGAAAAAGCGGCGAGGATATCGCCGCTTTTTGTTGCCGGTATTTTTTGCGGTATTACAACCAGTACACGCAGACGAACAGGAACAGCCATACCACATCAACGAAGTGCCAGTACCACGCGGCCGCTTCAAATGCGAAATGATTGTCCGGTGTCAGGTGTCCCTTCAGCGTGCGGATGAACATGATGGTCAGCATGGTTGCGCCGATCGTCACGTGCATGCCGTGGAAACCCGTCAGCATGAAGAAGGTGGACCCATAAATGCCGGCATCCAGTGTCAGCCCCATTTCCTGGTACGCGTGCATGTATTCTTCCACCTGGAAGAACAGGAACGCGAAGCCCAGTAGCAGGGTGATGAACAGGTTGATCTGCAGCTTGGCGCGATTGCCGGCCAGCAGAGCATGATGGGCGATGGTCAGCGTCACGCTGCTGCTTACCAGCAGAACGGTGTTGAGGAAGGGCAGACCCCAGGCGGGCATTGCTTCAGTCGTAGAACCGTCCGGCGTTACAGTCAGCGGCCACATGGCCTGGAAATTCGGCCACAGCAGTTCGTGGGTCATGGCTTCCTCGCCGGCACCGCCCAGCCAGGGCACTGCCAGCAGCCGCACGTAGAATAGCGCACCGAAAAACGCGCCGAAGAACATCACTTCTGAAAAAATGAACCACATCATGCCCATGCGATAGGATACGTCGAGCTGGGCGCTGTTCTTGTGGGCCAGGCTTTCCTTGATGGTGTCGCGGAACCAGAAGAACATCATGGCCACAATGCCCAGCAGTCCCAGCGGCAACAGGATCTTGCCGGAGCTGCCGTCATTGGCCACCAGTCCGGAGCCGGAGTTCTGCTGGATGAAACTCGCGGCGCCATAGGCCACGATGAACAGCGCCAGCGCCGTGATCACCGGCCATGGGCTTTGATCAGGAACATAATACTGTGTTGGTTTCTGGGCCATTACCGATCTCCTTTTTGTAAAATCGTTGGCAATACGTTATTGGGTGGTGGCGACCCGCTTCGATTCCTGCTGCACTCGGTCCGTAATGTTGAACAACTTATAGGAAAGTGTAATCGTCGTTACGTTTTTTGGCAGATCGGGATCGATATAAAAAATCAGCGGCATATCCTTGGCGTCGCCGCCCTGCAATTCCTGCTGGGCAAAACAGAAACATTCGGTTTTCTTGAAATAGGGTGTGGCCTGTGACGGCGTGACGGACGGAATCGCCTGGCCTACCAGCCATTGGGCATCACGATTGCGCACATGGAAATCCACCTTGCGGATCTCGCCGGGGTGCACCTTGATGCTGCGCTCCACCGGCCTGAAGTCCCAGGGCATGGCCGGGTCGGTGTCCGCCAGGAACTGCACAGTGATGAGCCGCTCCTCCTGCACCACGGCGGACTCTGCGGAATCCGCTTCGTTCGCCGTTTTCCCGTTCAGCCCGGTGATATCGCAAATCACGTCATACATGGGCGGCAGAATGCCCACGGCAAAGACGAACATGCCGATGGCAATCAGCGTCAGACGCTTAGCCAGTTTTATGCTGTCTTGCGCGCGGGCATTCTGTTCCGTCATGGGCGGCCTCACTTCACCAGGGGCGGTGTGGTGAAGCTGTGGTAGGGCGCAGGCGAGGGCAGAGTCCACTCCAGGCCTTCGGCGCCTTCCCAGACTTCACTGGTTGCCTGCGCACCTTTCTTGCGGAAGCAGACGTCGATCAGGATTTTCAGCAGGATCAGCTGGCTCAGACCAAACCAGAAACCGCCGATGCTGATCCACCAGTTGAAATCCGCAAACTGCAGCGCGTAATCCGAATAGCGGCGCGGCATGCCGGCCAGACCCACGAAGTGCATCGGGAAGAACAGCAGGTTCACCGAGAGCAGCGAACTCCAGAAATGGATCTTGCCCCAGAATTCGCTGTACATGCGGCCTGTCCACTTTGGCAGCCAGTAGTAAACGCCGGCGATGATCGAGAACACTGCACCGGTCACCAGTACGTAGTGGAAGTGCGCCACCACGAAATAGGTGTCGTGGTACTGCTGGTCCACCGGTGTGATCGCCAGCATCAGGCCGGAGAAACCGCCGATGGTGAACAGGATCACGAACGCAATCGCAAACAGCATGGGCACTTCAAAGGTCATCGACCCTTTCCACATGGTGGCCACCCAGTTGAACACCTTCACCCCGGTGGGCACGGCAATCAGCATGGTCATGTACATGTAGAACAGATTGCCTGCCAGCGGCAGGCCCACGGTGAACATGTGATGCGCCCATACCACGAAGGACAGGAACGCAATCGAAGCTGTCGCGTACACCATCGATGCGTAACCAAACAGCGGCTTGCGGGCAAAGGTGGGGATGATCGCAGACACCACGCCGAACGCGGGCAGGATCATGATGTACACCTCGGGATGACCGAAGAACCAGAACACGTGCTGGAACAGCACCGGATCACCGCCGCCGGCTGCATCGAAGAAGCTGGTGCCGAAGTGGCGGTCGGTGAGCATCATGGTCACCGCGCCTGCCAGCACCGGCATTACCGCAATCAGCAGGAATGCAGTGATCAGCCAGGTCCAGACGAACAGCGGCATTTTCATCAGCGTCATGCCCGGTGCGCGCAGGTTGAAGATCGTCACGATCACGTTCACCGCACCCATGATCGAGGAGATCCCCATCATGTGCACCGAGAAGATGAAAAAGTCCGTGGACTCGGGGCCGAATTTGGTGGACAGCGGTGCATAGAACGTCCAGCCGAAATTGGGTGCATCCGCGATGCCCAGGAACGATTTGATGATCGCGATGATCAGCAGCGAGAACGCAAACGGCAGCAACCAGAAACTCCAGTTGTTCAGTCGCGGCAGCGCCATGTCCGGCGCTCCCAGCATCATGGGTACCATGTAGTTGGCCAGCCCCACAAAGCCGGGCATGACCGCACCAAATACCATGATCAGGCCATGCGTGGTGGTCATCTGGTTGAAGAAGTTCGGATCCACCAGTTGCAGGCCGGGATACATCAGTTCGGCGCGGATAATCATCGCCATGAAACCGCCCAGCAGGAACATGGTGAAACTGAACCACAGGTACATCGCACCGATGTCCTTGTGGTTGGTGGCGAACAGCCAGCGCTTGATGCCTTTGGCTGGGCCATGATGATGCTCGTGGTCATCATGGTGGCCGTGGGCGTGATGATCGAGAGTATGTTCACTCATTGAATAATTCCCCTTCGCACTTATTTCGCGACATCGCGCGGTTGAACGACATCAACGCCGTCGGCAGGCTTGTTGCCCCAGGCATTGCGTTCGTAGGTGATAATGGCAGCCAGTTCTTTCGGCGGCAGTACAGAGCCGAACGCCGGCATCGCATTCTTGCCGTTCTTCACGATGGCGATGTGATCCGCAGCGGCGCCGGTGGCAATCGCACTGCCTGCCAGGGCGGGGAAGGTGGGCGGCAAGCCCTGGCCGTTCGCCTGGTGGCATGCCGAGCAACGGGCCAGGTATGCTTTCTCGCCTTCGGCCATCAACTCATCCTTGCTGAAGGTCTTGTCGACGCTGCTGGCGGCGGCAATGTCAGCCTGTTTCTGCGCTTCCTGGGCGCTGGCCAGCCACTTTTCGAACTCGGCCTGGGGACGGGCATCCACCACGATCGGCATGAACGCGTGATCCTTGCCGCACAGTTCGGCGCACTGGCCGCGGTAAATGCCAGGCTTTTCGTCCGGCACATTGGCCCACAGCTCGTTGATGAAACCAGGAATGGCGTCTTTCTTGATGGCGAAATCAGGCACCCACCAGGCGTGGATGACGTCATCCGATGTAATCAGGAACCGCACTTTTTTCCCGGTGGGGATTACCAGTGGATGATCCACTTCCAGGTTGTAGTGTTCGCCCTGTTCCGGGTAATTGCCGTCCGGACGATAGCTGTCCTTGGCCGCGCCCTTGGGAAACAGACCTGCGGCCCGCACGGGCCGGTCGATCTGTTCGCGCGGCGTGTTCAGCACGCTGTAGTAATCCAGGTTGATGTCAGTGTTGCCCTGGTAATCCAGGTACTGGTAATGCCATTTCCATTGGGAGCCGGTGATTTTGATGGTGAGGGCAGAGTCGCTGGTGTCGCTCATCGCGATCAGAACCCGAGTGGCCGGGATTGCCATCAGGATCAGGATCAGGAACGGGATGACGGTCCAGAGGATTTCAACCGTGGTGCTTTCGTGGAAGTGGGCGGCTTTGTGACCCTTGGACTTGCGGTGTTGCAGCATTGAGATAAACATCGCGCCGAATACCACGATGCCAATGCCCACACACCACCAGAGCATGGTGCGGTGCAGGTCGAATACCTGCTCGCTGATGCTGGTGACCCCTGGCGTCATGTCGAGCTGCCATGCAGCCAGCGCAGAATTGCTGGTGATGACAACTGCGCCCAGACCCGCCCACAAACATCGTTTTGGTAATGACTGCATTGTTTGCTCCCTGACATTGAAATGGGTTTGTTCTGGTCAAACCAAATCATTTCCATGCGAACAGCACACGGAACTGAAGTTACCTGGCGGTAATCAGATGCAGGGAAAAGCGACGGACAATAGTAGACGACCCCCACCCCCGACCAACTCCAGGGTGGGCAAAGCAAATTGGCGCATAGCCTAACGCCAATTACTGAAAATCATAAACGCAACTGCCGCGGTAGAGAGAGTGCGGCGACTATTCATGCAGTCTGTTGATTAAGGTCAGCGAATGACCTTCGGGCATCACTATAATTCTAGGCCTAGTGACGTGCGACAGACACTGATTGCTCCCACGCGTGCAGTATCTGTTTCGTCAGTAATTGTTGTTGTTCAGCGATTATTTTCTTAGTGCTGTAGCTAGGCTGATGTAGATAAACCTGTGTTTTGACAGATTTATCCGCGCCCCTCTGTTTGCCCGCATCAACTCTATGATTTTGAGAATCCCTTGTCCAGTCAGCCCCTGAAAAAAGGTATAATCCGGCAATACCCCTTTCCAGCCTTCGAGTGAACAGCCTGAGCGTCGCTCGCGGGCTGCAACCGAGATATTTCAATGCCCGCAGAACCCATCTATCGCGTCGTGTTTCTCAACCAGGCTGAAATCTACGAGATCTATGTCAAGAACATCTATCAGAGCGATCTCTACGGTTTCATCGAGATTGAAGGCTTTCTCTTTGGCGAGCGCAGCCAGGTTGTGGTTGACCCCTCGGAGGAGCGTCTGAAGACCCAGTTCAATGAGGTTACCCGGAGCTATATCCCCATGCATGCCATCATCCGGATCGATGAGGTCGAGAAGGAGGGCGTTGGCAAGATCGTGGAGCTGAAGGGTGAGAAGGTGACGCCCTTTCCGCTGTTCCCGATGGGCCCCGGCGGGAATAAAAAGAATTGATGCTGAACAATTTCTATACAAAACGGAAGTAGTGCTGCTTTGCCGTTCGTCGCTAAAATTGGATCGCTTGCAAATTAACCACTTGCAGGCTAGTTTTTTTAAATCCATAAATAGTGTCAATATTCCAAGGCACGATTTGGTCCTGCGAGGGGGATTCGGGGGGCTAAAGGCATTAGGGACGAACTTTTGATGAAAAGACCAAAGGCGACTACTTCCATCAGCGAGCGCTACAGTCTGGACCGGCTGGAGGCGATGGTGCAGCGTGATATCGTGCGCCTGGAAGAGCAACTGGCGCGGGTTGAGGGCGACACTAACAACCAGACCCGTGTCTCCACAGCCCGTACTTACCGGGAAATGATTGCCGACCGCCGGGAATTGCTGGCGCAGATCCGCCGTCAATCCAGTGAGTTTCTGGGGCAGGCGGTTGTTTGAGCGGGTTGTGACATGACCCGACAGGGATCCGAAACGAAAAAGCCCGGCAATGCCGGGCTTTTTTGTGCTTATGGTGGCTATGGGCAGAGTTGAACTGCCGACCCCATCATTATGAGTGATGTGCTCTAACCAACTGAGCTACATAGCCAAATTCGAGGGCGCAGATTCTCGCAACCCCGCCCCTTAATGTCAAGAAAAAACGGCTGTTCCATCGCCGTCCCATCCGGGTCAGACGTTGAAGCGGAAGTGCACCACGTCACCATCCTTGACGATGTATTCCTTGCCTTCCAGGCGCCATTTCCCGGCTTCCTTTGCACCGGCTTCGCCCTTGTACTGAATGAAGTCGTCATAGGCGATAACTTCGGCGCGGATAAAGCCTTTTTCAAAGTCGGTGTGGATCACGCCGGCGGCCTGGGGCGCGGTGGCGCCGACTTTTACGGTCCATGCACGGACTTCCTTTACGCCAGCGGTGAAATAGGTCTGTAGTCCCAGCAGCGCGTAACCGGCACGGATTACCCGGTTCAGTCCGGGCTCTTTCATGCCCAGTTCCGCCAGAAAATCAGCCTTGTCGGCCTCGTCCAGTTCGGCGATCTCGGATTCAATCTTGGCGCAGATGGGCACCACCTGGGCGTTTTCCGCTTCTGCCAGTTTGCGCACGGCGTCCAGCAGCGGGTTGTTCTCGAAGCCGTCTTCCATCACATTGGCGATGTACATGGTGGGCTTCAGGGTCAGCAGGTTCAGGGTGCGGATGGCCTTGCTCTCTTCGTCCGTAAGGGCAACGGAGCGGATCGGCTTGCCTTCGTTCAGGATGGGCTGCAGTTTCTCCAGCGCCTTCATTCGCGCTGCGGCTTCCTTGTCGCCCCCCTTGGCCAGCTTGGCTGCTCTCAGCATGGCTTTGTCCACCGCATCCAGGTCGGCCAGGGCCAGTTCCGTATTGATGGTTTCGATGTCGGACAGGGGGTTCACCTTGCCGGCCACGTGGATGATGTTGTCGTCGTTGAAGCAGCGCACGACGTGGGCAATGGCATCGCATTCGCGGATATTGCCCAGGAACTGGTTGCCCAGGCCCTCGCCCTTGGAGGCGCCTGCCACCAGGCCGGCGATGTCGACGAAGTCCACGGTGGTGGGCACAACCCGCTCGGGCTTCACGATGACGGCGAGGGCGTCCTGGCGGGGATCGGGCACGGGCACCACGCCGGTGTTGGGTTCAATGGTGCAGAAAGGGAAGTTCTGGGCTTCGATGCCCGCCTTGGTCAGCGCGTTGAACAGGGTGGATTTGCCGACGTTGGGCAGTCCCACAATTCCGCATTTGATTCCCATGGTGTTCGTACCCTGTAAGTGAATTCGAATAATTGAGTGTCAGGTGGCTGCGAAGGCGTGCAGCCGGTTCATGGCCTTGCTGGCATTGCCGTCGAGCAGGTCTGGCAGGATGCTGATGGCCTCGCTGATGGCGTCGTCGATCAGCTGCTGTTCCTTGGCGGGCGCCTTGCCCAGCACATAGCTGGAGACCTGGCTGGCGTGGCCCGGGTGGCCGATGCCGATGCGCAGGCGGCCAAAATCCGCATTGTTGCCCAGTTTGCTGATGATGTCGCGCAGCCCGTTGTGGCCGCCGTGGCCGCCGCCCTGTTTCAGCTTGGCTGTGCCGGGGGGCAGATCGAGTTCGTCATGGGCGACCAGCATGCGCTGGGGTGGAATCTTGTAGAAGCTGGCGAACGGTACAACGGACTGGCCGCTGAGGTTCATGAAAGTCGCGGGGATCAGCAGGCGGATGTCGCGGCCGTGAATGACGGCGCGGCCGGTGAGTGCCTGGTATTTGGAATCGGGGGAGAGGCTGACGCTGAATCGCCGCGCCAGCCGTTCCACAAACCAGGCGCCGGCGTTGTGTCGGGTCTCTTCGTACTGCCGGCCCGGATTGCCCAGGCCCACAATAAGATCGATGCCTTCTTTCAACGTCGGCGCCCTGTCTGGAGGTGTTACTCGGCAGCCGGAGCTGCAGGTTTGGCTTCTTCTTCACCGATGCTGGCGCGGGTGGCGATGACGCTGACCACGGACAGATCGTGATCTTCGCCCAGCTGCAGTGCGCGCAGTTCAACGCCGGCGGGCAGGGTCAGCTGGCTCAGGTGAATCGATTTGCCCATTTCCAGGTCGGCCACGTCCACCGCGATGAACTCCGGCAGATCCTTCGGCAGACACACGACTTCCACTTCGGTCAGCTGGTGCGACACGATGCCGCCGCCGGTCTTCACGCCCACGCACTTGTCTTCATTCAGGAAGTGCAGCGGCACGTGCATGTGCAGCTTGTGGGTGGCGTCAATGCGCTGGAAGTCGACGTGGGTCGGGTTGTTCTTGGCGGGGTGACGCTGCAGGTCCTTCAGTACCACCTGAACGTCGCCACCATCCAGTTTCAGGGACAGGATGTGGGAGTAAAAGGCTTCGTTTTCCAGGGCCTTGGACAGATCCTTGCCCAGAACGGAAATCGGGGTCGGGGCCTTGTCGGCGCCGTACAGGATGCCGGGAACGCGGTTTTCGAGGCGACGCAGGCGGCGGCTCGCACCTTTCCCCAGATCGCTTCGGGTTGTTGCTTCAATGGTGAACTCATTGGACATGAGCATGCTCCTTCAGGTTAAACCACCGGACGCTTGCGACCAGCTTCCGGCGGCAGGTTTAAGCGCGCTGTTCATTCCTTGGGAGCGAACATCGCGCTGAGTGATTCTTCGTTGCTGATGCGGCGCACGCATTCGGCCAGCATGGGGGCCAGACTCAGCTGGCGGATGCGGCCGCAGGCTCTGCTGGCTGCGGACAGCGGGATGGTGTCGGTCACCACCAGCTCGTCCAGTTTGGATTTGGTCAGGTTGTCGATGGCGCCACCGGACAGCACGGCATGGGTACAGTAGGCCACTACTTTGGTGGCGCCGTGGTCTTTCAGTGCTTCGGCCGCTTTGCACAGGGTGCCGGCGGTGTCGACCATGTCGTCCACCAGGATGCAGGTGCGGCCTTCGACTTCGCCGATGATGTGCATGACTTGCGACTGGTTGGCCTTCGGGCGGCGTTTGTCGATGATGGCCAGATCGCAGTCGTCCAATTGTTTGGCTACAGCGCGGGCGCGAACCACGCCGCCGACGTCAGGCGATACCACCATCAGGTTCTGATAGTTCTGTTTCAGGATGTCTTCCAGCAGGATCGGCGAGCCGTAAACGTTGTCCACGGGGATATCGAAGAAGCCCTGGATCTGATCGGCGTGCAGGTCGACGGTGAGAACGCGGTCGATGCCGACGGTGGTGATCATGTCTGCCACCACTTTGGCGGTGATGGGGACCCGGGCGGAACGTACACGGCGGTCCTGGCGGGAGTAGCCGAAGTAGGGGACCACGGCGGTGATGCGGCCGGCCGAGGCGCGGCGCAGGGCGTCAGCCATCACGATCAGCTCCATCAGGCTGTCGTTGGTGGGTGCGCAGGTGGACTGGATGATAAAGACATCGCTGCCGCGCACGTTTTCGTTGATTTCAACGGCGATCTCGCCGTCGCTGAACTTCCCTACATCGGCCTTGCCCAGGGGAATATGCAGATGGGTGCATACCTTGGTCGCCAGCTCGGGCGTGGCGTTGCCGGTGAATATGATCAGATTGGACACGATGGGTCACCTTGAATCTGTCAGTGGGGATCGATCAGAAAAAATGGCTGGGCCGCTAGGATTCGAACCTAGGTATGGCAGGATCAAAACCTGCTGCCTTACCGCTTGGCGACGGCCCAATTGTGCTTTGACGATCTGGCGATCAGTCTGGGCGCGGAATACTACCAGAAAATCGACAAATGTATTAGAGGTTTTTTCTGGATTCTAGCCGTTGCCGGCGAGCGGTCCAGTAAACAGGGGGGATCGGTTCATGCCGCGGGTGACTTGCCATTTAACGTCTTGATCGCTCAATGAAAAGTCGGGCATTTGCGTTGCCAGTTGCTGGCGTGCCGCGATGGCGAGCTGTTCGGATTCGAAAGAACTGAACAGGCAGGCACCGCTTCCGGTCACCCTTGCCTTGCTCACTGTGTCCATCAGATGCAGGCATCGATCGATCAGTGGAAAGCGTTTTCTCAGCACGGGTTCGAAGTCGTTATGTCCGGCCCCGGCCAAGAAGGCGCATATTGTGATAACGTCGGAATTTCTTGTCAATTGTTTTTCCTGGAAAAGTTCAGCTGTTGGTGCATGGCAGGCAGGGATTGCGAGCAGGTACCAGGGTTCGGGAATGTCGACGTTTTCGAACTGTTCGCCCACGCCCTGCGCCAGTGCCGCGTGGCCGTGGATGAAGATGGGAACATCGGCTCCCAGTCGCAGGCCCAGGGCTTTGAGCTGTTCGCGGGAAAGGCCGGTCTGCCAGAGATGATTCAGTGCGGCGAGGGTGGAGGCGGCGTTGGAGGAGCCGCCGCCCAGTCCACCGCCCATGGGAAGGCGTTTATCGACCTTTATATAAGCACCCTGTCGGCTGCCGGTTTGTTCCTGCAGCAGGCGGGCCGCCCGCACGATCAGGTTCTGTTCCGGTGGAACACCGGGTAGCGGCGGGTCCAGCTGGATTTTGCCATCGGGGGTGGCGGTGAATTCCAGGGTGTCGCAGAAGTCCACGAACTGAAACAGGGTCTGCAGGTTGTGGTAGCCGTCTGCCCGCCGCCCCGTAATGTGCAGAAACAGGTTGAGCTTGGCGGGGGACTGGACGCGCAGCATCAGGTTTTGTCATCCGCCGCCAGGGGGAGCCAGTCCTTCACCACCACCACCACCCGCAGTTCGCCCTTGCGGATGCGGATGCGTTGCGGCAGCAGGGTGCCCAGGCTCATTACGTACTGGTCGAATTCCAGGCTCCAGCCGTCCTGTTCCAGGGTGGCCAGGGTGCCGAGCGCGTTGTGGGTCAGCGCCGGCTTTCCAGTGGGGGCGGGTAGCCCTTTGATCCAGTAGAGCAAATCATTGATGGGGATTTCCCAGCCGGTGTGTTCCTGCACGAGCTGATCAGGCGATTCGGCAACATAAGTGCCATCGGACTGTTCCAGACGGGCGCCACTGGGGTTGCCGCTGACGATGGTGGTGCCCTGGCCGAGGGGGCCGTTCAGGATGATGTAAAAGCTGTCATGTGACTGGGTCCAGTCCACGTAGGCGCTGCCGCCGTCGTCCCGGGTGCGGACGCCGATCTTGCCTTTGATTTGCCATTCCTTCAGCAGGGTGAGTTTTTCCACGTGCTCCAGCCAGCCGACCTGGGTGTCAGGTGGTGGCGGGGTGCCTGTGCCGGAGGGTTGCAGCAATGCGCAGCCCTGCGTAAGCAGCATGAGTGAAAACAGGGTGAGCCAGTGCAGGGTGGAGACAAGCGACTTTGCCCGCCACAAAGGTGGCAGGCCGGAATGAGTGTGTGTCACAACTGTTTCAACTGGGGATCGGGGTTAGGGTTGCTCGGCGTTGAACCGCTTCATGACATTCTGCAACACCTTGCTGCCCGGATTTTCTTCCAGGGCCTGCTTCCAGACGGAAATGGCTTCCTGCTGGTTGCCGGTCACCCAGAGTACTTCACCCAGGTGGGCTGCAATTTCCTGATCCTTGAATGCTTCGTAGGCCTTGCGCAGGAAATCCAGTGCGGCAGAATTTTCGCCCATACGATACTTGATCCAGCCCATGCTGTCGATGATGGCGGGGTCGTTCGGATTGAGAAAATACGCGCGTTCGATGAGTTCCCAGGCTTCGTTGAGGCGCTGGTTGCGGTTGGCGAAGGTGTAGCCCAGTGCGTTGAGGGCGGCGCTGTTGTTCGGTTGCAGTTGCAGCACTTTGCGCAGGTCGGCTTCCATCAGGTCGAAGCGTTCCAGTTTCTCCTGCAGCATGGCGCGGCTGTAAAGCAGTGCTGCGTCATCCGGGTGTTGTTTGAGGCCCAGGTTCAGTACCTCGATGGCGTCCTGGTTGCGTTCGGCGCGGGCCAGCACTTCGCTCTTGGCCAGCAGATACTTGAGCTCTTCCCGTTTGTCGCTGGCGATGGCAGCGTCGAGTACCTGCAGCGCCTCGCTGGTGCGGCCGGTTTCCGAGAACAGCAGCGCCAGTTGAATTTGAGCCAGCGTGTAGTTGGGACCGCTGCCAATCTTGCGGTAATAGGATTCCGCCTCGCTGTACTGCTTGCGGGATTCGGCAATGCGCGCAAGGTACAGGTAGGCTTCCTCGGTGCGATAATCCATTGCAATCAGCTGGTTGAAATACTGGATGGCGTCCTCTTCCATCTTGTTTTCCCAGGACAGCAGGGCCAGCGACAGCAGCAGGTCGCCGTCCTCGGGAAAGGTTTCAACCAGTTGCACGAACTGTTGCTGGGCGGCCGGCAGTTTGCCGTACTGGATCAGGTAGCGCGCGTTGGCGACACCCAGCCGCTTGTTGCGGGGGTATTCCTGTGCCTTCTTGCCGAGGTAGTCGAGGGCATCATCAGCATTGCCGCTGGCCATCATGGACTGGGTGCGTCCCAGGATGGCGTTGCCATAGGACGGGGTGATGGCGAGGGCTTCGTCAAAGTCATCGATGGCCTGACTGTGGTTGCCGTTCATGGCTTCCAGCGAGCCCTTGGCGAACCAGAGCTTGTCGTCATTGCGGGTCTGGGTGTACTCGGTGAGTTTCTCCAGCACGCGGTTGCGGGTTTCAACATTCGAGCTGCGGGTGGCCTGCAGCAGGAATTCGAAATTGACGGTGCCGTTCAGTCCCATCAGCAAATCGATCTGTCCCATGGCTTCGTCCACTTTGCCGAACCGGAGCAGTTCGGTGGCAGCCAGTTCGCGGGGAGCGGGATTTTCCGGCTCGATTTCGATCCACAGCATGGCGGCGTCGAGTGTGGCCTGGTGGGCACCCAGGTAGCGGGCGATGTAGGCGGCGCGCTCGACCACTTGCGGGTCGCGGGTTTCATGGGCCTGTTTCAGGTACTTGCCAAGCGCGACGTCGGCACGGTTGCGCTTGCCGGCAAATTCCGCCAGCAGCAACTCATACAGGGTTTCCTTTTCGAAGGAACGGGCGGGCGGCTCGGGAACAGCCGGGGTTTCGGCAACGGGGGCGGGTTCGGGCGCTGCGGAATCGGTGGGTTTTAGGCTGGAACATCCCTGTATGGCAAGCAGGGCGA
>JBMOPR010000373.1:0-2814 GCA_049323075.1 Pseudomonadota bacterium | reverse complement strand
AGATTCAATCAAATCAGGAAAGGTGCGCGCATGCAAGGAAATTGTCCCGACGCGTCGACCCTGCCTTCAATGATAGATGCTGAATCCCGTCCGGTGTTCCCTTTGTGGTTGAATCGGCGGGAAAAGCAGGGTCGCCGGGTGCTGGCGGTCAGGCTTGGGCCTTGTGTTATAATCCCGCCACTTTTTGAGAGGTCGACGCTGCGGTCATCGCCGCCGCGGGTTCAACGGGAGCCATGGTTTTACTCGCCTACGGAATCAATCATAAAACCGCGTCGGTGGACGTGCGGGAGAGGTTGGCGTTTGCGCCGGACCGGGTCATGACCGCATTGGCGGAGGCTCGTGAACACGCGCGCCTGAAGGAAGTCGCCATCCTGTCCACCTGCAACCGCACCGAGCTGTACTGCTCTGCTGAAGCGCAGGATTCCGGTCGCCTGCTCGGCTGGCTCAGCCGCTATCATGCCCTGCCGATGGATCAGATCACCGGTTGCGCCTATGAATTCTGGAACGATGCCGCCGTGCGGCATTTGATGCGGGTAGCCAGCGGACTGGATTCCATGGTGCTGGGTGAGCCGCAGATCCTGGGGCAATTGAAAAGTGCGTTCGCGGTGGCCCAGGAAGCGCAGACCGTGGGCCCCGACCTGGGGCGTCTGTTCCAGCACACCTTTTCCGCTGCCAAGCAGATCCGTACCGATACCGGCATCGGCGCCAATCCGGTGTCGGTGGCGTTCGCGGCGGTGAAGCTGGCCAAGCACATCTTCTCCGATCTGAAGAAAACCAGCGCTCTGCTGATCGGTGCCGGTGAAACCATCGAACTGGTGGCGCGGCATCTGCACGAGCAGGGTGTCGGCAACATGATCGTGGCCAACCGCACCCTGTCCCGCGCCAATGCCCTGGCGGAGGAATTCAATGCCCGCGCGGTAACGCTGGGTGATATTCCGCTGGTGCTGCATCAGGCCGACATCGTGATTTCCTCCACCGCCAGCCCGCTGCCGATCCTGGGCAAGGGCACGGTGGAACATGCCCTCAAGCTGCGCAAGCACAAACCCATGTTCATGATGGATATTGCGGTGCCGCGCGATATTGAGGAAGAAGTGGCGGAGCTGGCGGACGTTTACCTTTATACGGTGGACGATCTGCAGCAGGTGGTGGAGGAAAACCGTCGCCAGCGTCAGGAGGCGGCGGCGCAGGCAGAAGCGCTGGTGGACCGTTGCGCGCTGCAGTTCATGGAATCGCTGAAAACCCTGGATGCGGTGGACACCATCCGCGCCTACCGCGACCGGCTGGAGGAATTGCGCCAGGCCGAGTTCGAGCGCGCCATGCAGCAGATCCGGCTGGGTGCCAATCCCGAGGAAGTGCTGCAACGCATGAGCCGCGCCCTCATCAACAAGGTCATGCACGTGCCGACCATCCAGCTGAAACAGGCCGCCGAACAGGGCCGGCTGGATCAGGTGGAGTGGGCGCAGATGCTGCTTGGCCTGTCCGACCCTGCCAAGCCGGATTAGCGACGCTCGTCGCCCTTTTTCCGTTTCCGGTTTTCCGAATTTCCCCCGGCGCCCGCTGCGCCCTTGCAGGACAGGCAACATGAAAGAATCCATTCAAATGAAACTGGCCAACACCAGCGAGCGCTACGATGAAGTGAGCGCGATGCTGAGCCAGCCCGACGTAATCAGTGACCAGAACCGCTTCCGCAAGCTGTCGCAGGAATTTGCCGAGATCGAGCCCGTGGTGATGTGCTACCGCGACTATGACAAAACGCTGAAAAACATGGCGGAGGCGCGTAACTGGATGAATGACAGCGATCCGGAAATGCGCGCGCTGGGTGAAGAGGAGCTGAAAGCGTCGGCGTCACGCTGCGAGGCGCTGGAAATCGAGTTGCAGAAACTGATGCTGCCGAAAGATCCGTTCGATGGCAGCAACGTGTTTCTGGAAATTCGCGCCGGTACCGGTGGTGACGAGGCGGCGATTTTCTCCGGTGATCTGTTCCGCATGTATTCCCGTTATGCCGAGACCCAGGGCTGGCGCATCGAGGTGGTGAGCAGCAGTGACGGCGAGCACGGCGGCTACAAGGAGATCATTTGCCGGGTGATCGGCGATGGCGTGTATTCGCGGCTGAAATTCGAATCCGGCGCGCACCGGGTGCAGCGGGTGCCGGCGACGGAATCCCAGGGGCGCATTCACACGTCCGCCTGCACGGTGGCGATTCTGCCGGAAGCGGATGAAGTGACCGAGATCGAAGTGCGCACGGAAGATTTGCGCATCGATACCTTTCGTTCGTCGGGCGCTGGCGGCCAGCACGTGAATACCACCGATTCCGCTGTGCGCATCACACATATTCCGTCGGGGCTGGTGGTGGAGTGCCAGGATGAGCGGTCGCAGCACAAGAACAAGGCCAAGGCGCTGACCTTGCTGAAATCGCGACTGCTGCAGCACGCCCGCGACAAACAGCACAAGGAAACCAGTGAAGCACGGCGCAATCTGGTGGGCAGCGGCGATCGTTCCGAGCGGATTCGCACCTACAATTTTCCCCAGGGCCGGGTGACAGACCACCGCATCAACCTGACACTGTATCGCCTGCCGGAAATCATGGAGGGCAAGATGGATGAGTTGCTGAATGCGCTGAGCAATGAATACCAGGCTGATCAGCTGGCGGCGCTGGCGGAATCGGCCTGATGCAAACGGTCGCGCAGGCGTTGCAGTGGGCGGTGGCGGAGTTGTCTGCCGTGAGCCCTGCGGACGATGCGCAGCTGGATGCCGAGTGGCTGCTTGCGCATCTGCTGGGAAAAAATCGGGCCTGGCTGCGGGCGTTTGCGGATC
>JBMOPR010000372.1:0-2287 GCA_049323075.1 Pseudomonadota bacterium | reverse complement strand
GGCGCTGTTCTTCGGCTATCACGTGCTGTGGCCGCAGGGATTCGCGGGCGCGTTCGACGGGATATCCGCTGCAATCGCCCTGGCGGCCGCCGTCGCACTGTTCCGCTTCAAGCGCACGGTCATGGAAGTGATCGCCGCCTGCGCCGGCGTGGGGCTGATGGTGACGCTGCTCTTGCGGTGATGCCATACCTGAAGTGAAAAAGTGCACAAAACTCCCACGCCGGAAATGAAGGCGTTCCCCGCTATACTGAAACGGCGATCAACCGCATTTTCAAAAAACAACGACAAGGAGTTTCCAGTGGGCAACAACTATTCCACCCCTTCAGCGTCGCTGGTGAACACGACAGGTAATCCCGACGCGCTGCAGGCGGGCATTGCCGGTGACTACCAGCTGGCGATCGGCGATGTGATTTCCGAAGCCTGGCAGAGAACGAAAGGAATCAAGCGTTATGTGCTGGGCGCAGGCATTCTGCTGTATATCCTGATGTTCGTATTCATCATGATCCTGGGCGTCATCATGGCGCTGACCGGGCAGACCGGCGAAGAGATCTCCGCCGCCAGCGTTGTGCTGCAATTCGTGGTGCAGATCGCCTTGATGGCGGTGATTCTGCCCTTCGTCGGCGGCATCTTCATCATGTGCATCAAGCATATCCAGGGACACCAGGTCAGCTTTGGCGATCTGTTTTCCTGCCTCGGCAAAACCGGCAGCCTGCTGATCACCGCGATCCTGATGAACATCATGATCTTCATCGGATTCATGCTGTTCATCCTTCCCGGCATCTATCTGTCGGTGGCCTATATCCTGACCGTGCCGCTGGTGGTGGACCGCGGTCTGGGCCCGTGGGAAGCGCTGGAAGCCTCGCGCAAGGCGATCACCAAGAAGTGGTTCACCGTGCTCGGCTTTTATCTCGTGCTGCTGGTGATCATGGTGGTGAGCATGATTCCGCTGGGACTTGGCCTGATCTGGACCATCCCGATGATGGCGGTGGCATTTGCGATCCTGTACCGGCAGGTGTTCGGGATCGAAAGCTACTGAGAGCGATCGTCTGCAGCAGAACACAAAAGGCCCCGAAACCGGGGCCTTTTCTTTTTACGGCCTATTCGCTTTCAGCCGAGACAGGGCAATGCATTTACAGCATCCGCGGCAATCTTTTACCCTTCTGGCTGCCGGCGCCCCACCGCTATTCAGACCAGTGTCTTTCCGGAGTACAGCTTCATCATGAATATGAATGCCTCAGCCATGGCATCCCGGACAGCGGAAGCGATGCTTGCCGCACTGGGCAGCAGCGCACAGGGGCTGGGCGAACAGGAAGCGGCGCGGCGACAGCAGGAGTTCGGCGCCAACCGGGTTGAAACCGAAGCCAGAACGCCGCTCTGGCGCTCGCTGCTGAACGAGTTCAGTCATTTTTTTGCCCTCATTCTCTGGCTGGCGGCCGGGCTGGCCTTTCTGGCGGAATATCTCGATCCCGGAACCGGCATGGCCAAGCTGGGTCTGGCGATCGTCGGCGTCATCCTGATCAATGGCTTCTTTTCTTTCTGGCAGGCATATCGCGCCGAAAAAGCGCTGGATGCCTTGCGCTCGCTGCTGCCGCAGAACGTCAACGTGCTGCGTGATGGGAGCGTCACCAGAATCGGCACCGAAAAGCTGGTACCCGGCGATGTCGTGCTGCTGGCCGAGGGGGACAGGGTGCCTGCGGATTGCCGGATTCTCGAAAGTGCGGGCGTCCGGGTCAATCTCTCGACGCTGACAGGAGAAGCGCAGCCCCTGTCGCGCGATGCCAATGCGGATACCGAGGTTGCCACAAACCGGCTGGCGGCTCGCAACCTGCTCCTGGCGGGCTCGCTGCTCGTGGCAGGCGAGTGCAAGGCCGTGGTCTACGCCACTGGAATGCGTACCGAATTCGGACTTATTGCGCATCTGACGCAAACGTCCGGCGAAACCGAATCGCCACTGCAGCGGGAAATCCGCCGCGTTTCACGCCTGGTTGCCCTGCTGGCACTGGGGCTTGGCCTGCTCTTCTTCGCTGTCGGCCACGCCATTGGCCTGCCGTTCTGGGCCAACCTGATGTTCGCGATCGGCATCATTGTGGCCAACGTGCCCGAGGGTCTGTTGCCAACGGTAACGCTTTCCCTGGCGCTGGCAACGCAGCGCATGGCGCGACGCAACGCGCTGGTGCGCCACCTGCCGGCAGTGGAGACACTCGGCGCCGCCAGCATCATTCTGACGGACAAGACCGGAACACTGACCGAAAACCGGATGACCGTGCGGGAGCTGTTTGTGTCCGGT